>NZ_JBKOTX010000049.1:0-31904 GCF_047086965.1 Roseovarius halophilus (ex Wu et al. 2025)
GGGCCTGGGCCTGCGCCACGGGCGCGCCGTCGTTTTCCAGCCAGGCGCGGGCCGCGAAACTGTCACCGCGCGGCTTGGACAGCGCCCGTCCCTCGGGGCCCATGACGCCCACCAGCGCGCCGCTGTCGGCCACCAGCAGCGCGGGTCGCTCTGTGCCTGCCCAGATCACCCCGGCAAGCGCGATCGGCACAAGCCCGGCCGCCCGCCAGCGCCCCTGCCAGAGGATCACCACCAGCGCCCCCGCCGCCAGCAGCCCCAGGACCGGCGGGGCGGGGCTGTGGACATGGCCCACGGCCCCCTCCAGCCCCGCGACCCAGGCAGCCACAAAGAGTATCCAGCGAATGCCCTGCCCCATGATCCAGAGCCCCAGCGCCGACAGGCCCAGCGGCGCCAGCACCACTGCCAGGACCGCCGCCGGCATCACCACCGTGCCCATGACCGGCACCGCCAGCACATTGGCGAGCAACCCGTAGTGCGAGACCTGGTTGAAATGGGCCGCGGCGAAGGGCGCCGTGGCCAGCCCCGCCACCAACGAGGAGAGCACAACCCCGAGCACCGGGCGCAGCCAGCGGGGCAGCCACGCCAACTCGACGCGGCGCAGCAGCCCGAAGACCGCGACCAGCGCCGTGGTGGCGGCAAAGGACATCTGGAACCCCGGACCGGACAGCGCCTCGGGCCGGAGCAGCAGCACGATCATGGCGGCGATGGCCACGGCCCGCAGCGTCAGCGCCCGCCGGTCCAGCATGACGGCCACCAGCATGACGCCCACCATGATGAAGGCCCGTTCCGTTGCCACGTTGCCGCCCGACATGGCGTAATATCCCGCCGCCACCACCAGCGCACCGACGGCCGCGTATTTCTTGGCCGGGTGGCGCAGGGTGAACCCCGGCCAGAGCAGCAGCGCGTTGCGGATCACCGCGAAGACAAAGCCTGTGAGCAGCCCCATGTGCAGGCCGGAGATGGCCAGAAGATGCGCCATGTTGGCCTTGCGCAGCTCCGCGATGACATCCTGCGCCATGCCCGAGCGATCCCCCGTCATGATGGCCGCGGCGAAGGCACCGCGTTCGCCCGGCAGGGCCTCTTGCACCCGGGCGGACAGGTCCATCCGCAAACTGTAGATCGCAAGGCCCGCCGCGCCGGTCTCGGCCGGGCGGGCCAGCAGCACCGGCGTGCGGGTATAGCCCACCGCGCCCAGCCGCTCGAACCAGGCCATGCGGCGGAAATCGAAGCCCCCCGGCTCGACCGGGCCGGCCGGCGGCGAAAGATGCCCGGTCAGGATCACGGTTTGGCCCGGCGCGGGGTCGATGAACCCCTGTGTTCCGTGCAGCGAGACGCGCACCCGGACCGGGGTGCGGGCGGGCGCCATGTTCCGCAGCACCACGCGATCCAGCGTCAGGCGTTGCGCATCGCTGACCGAACGGTCGATCTCGATCACCCGGCCCTCGACGGGGCCGTAATAGCGAAAGTCCAGCACCGGTTCGGCAACGGCATGGGCGCGCACCCCGGCCACGACCAGCCCGGCCAGCACCAGCGCCGCGGCCATGGGCAGCGCCCGCAGCCCGTCGGGCATCCAGCGCCGCAGCAGAGTGCAGACCAGCGCCGCGAGGGCCAGCCCGGCATGGGCCATGGCCGCAGGCTCGACCCGCAGCCCGAAATAGAGCGCGATCCCGGCGCCGAAGAACACCGGGGACCATCCGAAAAGATGCCCCTGCTGCCCCAGCAGCCCGCGGTCCATCCATGCCAGAAGGCGCACTTGTCCCCGCCCTTCAGCCCGAGTATGCCCGCGCTGACGCTAGGACCCTACGGTTAGCGAAAGGTTAACAGGAAAGGCTCACAGGAATGGCACAGCAGAGCGCCCCCGGGCAGGTCGTCACCCGCATCGCGCCCTCGCCCACCGGCGAGATGCATATCGGGACCGCGCGCACCGCGCTGTTCAACTGGCTCTTCGCGCGCGGCCGGGGCGGCAAGTTCCTGTTGCGGATCGAGGACACCGACCGCGCCCGCTCCACCCCCGAGGCCAGCGCCGCCATCCTGCGCGGCCTCGACTGGCTGGGCCTCGATCATGACGAAGAGCCCTACAGCCAGCACGCCTGCGCCGCCCGGCACGCCGAGGTCGCCCGCGAGATGCTGGCCCGTGGCGCGGCCTACAAGTGTTTCGCAACCCCGGACGAGATCCAGGCCTTTCGCGACGAGGCCCGCGCAGCCGGCAAATCGACGCTCTACCGCTCGCCCTGGCGCGACGCGGACCCGGCCAGCCAGCCCGACGCGCCCTATGTGATCCGCGTCAAGGCCCCTCTGGCGGGCGAGACGGTGATCGACGATCAGGTCCAGGGCCCTGTCACCATCCGCAACGACCAGCTCGACGACATGGTTCTGTTGCGCTCGGACGCCAGCCCGACCTACATGCTCGCCGTTGTGGTCGACGACCATGACATGGGCGTCACCCATGTGATCCGCGGCGACGATCACCTCAACAATGCGGCCCGGCAGATGACCATCTACGCGGCCATGGGCTGGCCGCTGCCGGTCTATGCCCATATCCCGCTTATCTTCGGGCCGGACGGCAAGAAACTGTCCAAGCGCCACGGCGCGACGGGCGTGGCCGAATACCGCGACATGGGCTACCCGGCCTCCGGTATGCGCAACTATCTGGCGCGGCTGGGCTGGGCCCACGGGGACGACGAATTCTTCACCGACGACCAGGCCATGGCCTGGTTCGACCTTGACGGAATAAACAAGGCCCCGGCCCGGTTCGATTTCAAGAAGCTGTCCAATATCTGCGGCCAGCACATCGCCGCCACCACGGATGCTGCGCTGCTGCAAGACCTGGAGGATTTTCTGGCCGTCACCGGCGCCGATCCCCTGACGGCGGCCCAGCGGGACGCGATGTCGCAAGCCATGCCCAGCCTCAAGGAGCGGGCCAAGACCTATCCGGAACTTCTTGAAAAGGCGCATTTCTGCCTGGCGTCACGGCCCATCGAACCGGATGACAAGGCGGCGGGCGCGCTCGATGATGTATCCCGTGGTATACTGGGAGAATTGACGCCGCAGTTGCAAACTGCTAGCTGGACGCGAGATGCGCTGGAGGCGCTCGTGGCCGACCTTGCTCAGGCGCACGAGACAAAGCTCGGCAAGCTGGCCGGACCGCTGCGGGCGGCGCTGGCCGGGCGGACAGTGTCCCCCAGCGTCTTCGACATGATGCTCGTCCTGGGCCGCGAGGAGACCATCGCCCGCCTCCAGGACGCGACCGGCTGAAACCTTTTCGTCATGATCGGCGGATACCGAAGGCCGGACCGGTGAAAACGCGACGCCCGGCCCCCGGGCATGCCCTTGCAACAAAGGAATCCGCCATGGCCGACACTTCCAAGACCGCGACCCTGACGATCAACGGCACCGACTTCGAACTGCCCATGTTCTCGCCCACCTCGGGGCCGGATGTCGTGGACATCCGCAAGCTCTATGCCCAGGCCGGGGTCTTCACCTATGACCCGGGCTTCACCTCGACCGCCTCCTGCGACAGCACCATCACCTATATCGACGGCGACGCGGGCATCCTGACCCACCGCGGCTATCCCATCGACCAGCTCGCGGGCAAATCGCATTTCCTCGAGGTCTGCTTCCTGCTGCTCTACGGCTACCTGCCGAAGGCGGACGAGCTCGAGTCTTTCGAGACGACCGTGACGCACCACACCATGATCCACGAGCAGATGCACAACTTCTTCCGCGGCTTCCGCCGCGATGCACATCCGATGGCCACCATGGTGGGCGTCGTGGGGGCCATGTCCGCCTTCTACCACGACAGCACCGACATTTCCGACGAGCGCCAGCGCGAGATCGCCTCGTTCCGCCTGATCGCCAAGATGCCGACGATCGCGGCCATGGCCTACAAGTATTCCGTGGGCCAGCCTTTCGTCTATCCGCGCAACGATCTGGATTACGCGGCCAACTTCCTGCACATGTGCTTCTCGGTGCCGGCCGAGGAATACCAGGTCGATCCGATCCTGGCCCGGGCCATGGACCGCATCTTTACCCTGCATGCCGATCACGAACAGAACGCCTCGACCTCGACGGTGCGGCTGGCGTCAAGCTCGGGTGCCAATCCCTTTGCCTGCGTCGCCGCCGGCATAGCCTGCCTCTGGGGTCCGGCCCATGGCGGCGCCAACCAGGCCTGCCTCGAGATGCTCAAGCAGATCGGCACGCCGGACAAGATCCCCGAATATATCGCGCGGGCCAAGGACAAGGACGACCCCTTCCGCCTGATGGGCTTCGGCCATCGCGTCTACAAGAACTTCGACCCGCGGGCGAAGGTGATGAAGCAGTCCGCCGACGAGGTACTCGACTTACTGGGGATCGAGGACAACCCGACGCTCCAGGTTGCCAAGGAATTGGAAAAGGCGGCGCTGGACGATCCCTATTTCACCGAGAAGAAGCTTTTCCCGAACGTGGACTTCTATTCCGGCATCATCCTCGAGGCCATGGGCTTCCCCACCTCGATGTTCACGCCGATCTTTGCGCTGTCGCGCACGGTGGGCTGGGTCAGCCAGTGGAAGGAACAACTGTCCGATCCGCAGATGAAGATCGGCCGCCCGCGCCAACTTTACCAGGGCGAAAACCTGCGCGACTACGTGGATATCGAGAACCGCTGAGCGGGCGAGAATGCAAAAAGGTGCCGGGCTTTGCCCGGCCCTTTTCTGTGGGCGGTCCGTGACCGCGTGGCGGGTCGATCTGACCGGCGCCCGCGTTCAGCGGCCCTCGTATTTCGCCGGGCGTTTTTCAAGAAAGGCCATCACGCCCTCCTTGAAATCGCGGGTTTTGCCGCATTCGCCCTGCAATCGGGCCTCCAGCAACAATTGCTCATCCAGCGTGTTGGCCGAACTTTCGCGGATCGCCGTCTTGAGGTGGCGATAGGCCTTGGTCGGCCCCTGGGCCAGGTGCGCCACGCGGGCCGCCAGGTGGTCCTCGAACTGTGACGCCGGGACCGCCTCGTAGATCATGCCCCAGTCGGCGGCCTGCCGCCCGCTGATCTTGTCGGCGAACAGCGCCGCGCCCATGGCCTTGGCCGCGCCCATCTGGCGCGGCAGCCAGTAGGTGCCCCCCGCGTCCGGAATCAGCCCGATGCGGGTGAAGGCCTGGATGAAACTCGCCTCCTCGGCGGCGATCACCACGTCGGCGGCCAGCGCGAGGTTGGCCCCGGCCCCGGCAGCGGCACCGTGGACGGCGGCAATGGTGGGAATCGGGCAGTCGAAGATCGTGCGCAGCATCGGGACATATTCGTCCCTCAGGGTGCGTTCCAGATCGAGGCTGGCCGCGTTGCCGCCATCGCCCAGGTCTTGACCGGAACAGAAGGCATCCCCCGCACCACGGATCACCAGCACCCGGGCCTGATCGGCGGCGGCCTTGACCGCATGGGTGATCTCGGCCCGCATCTGGGTGTTGAGCGCATTCATCACCTGCGGCCGGTTCAGCGTCAGCTTTGCCGCACCCGCGGCGATCTCAAGCCGGATTGCCTGGTAGTCCATGCCCTGTGCCCTTTCCCGTGGTTTCACGGCACTCTACCGACCTGAGCGACCGGGAAAACCCGAAACCCCGCGTCAGGAGCGCATGATTTCGTCCAGGCGGGCCTGTTCGTCGGACGAGAGGTTTTCGGGCCCCTTGGCCGCGGCGCGCGCGCGCACGGAGACAAAGCCGACCCCGGCGGCGACCAGCAACAACAGCGGCCCGGCCAGCCAGAGTACCAGGTTCGCCCCCTCCTTGGGGGGGCTGAACAGGATGAATTCGCCGTAACGGTCCACCAGGAACTGCACCGCCTCTTCGTCGCTGTCCCCGGCGACAAGGCGCTCACGCAGTTTTACGCGCAGGTCGCCGCTGATCCCGGCGTTGCTCTCGTCGATGCTCTCGTTCTGGCAGACCGGACAGCGCAACCCCGCGGAGATGTCGCGCGCGCGCTGCTCCAGCACCGGATCGTCCAGCACCTCGTCGGGCTGCACCGCCCAGGCCGGGGCGGCCATCAGGGCCAGGATCAAGAGAAAATGTCTCATTCCGCGGGCACCCCGCCCGTCGGGGCCACCTTGCGTTTGGTCGCGCCGGCGGCGACGCGCAAGCGGCGGTCGGACAGGCTGAACAGCCCACCGATGGCCATGAGGATGGCGCCGCCCCAGATCCAGTTGGCAAAGGGCTTGATATAGGTGCGCACGGCCCAGCCCCCGGCGTTTTGCGGGTCCCCCATCACGAGGTAGACATCGCGCAGCACGCCATTTCGGATGCCCGCCTCAGTCGTGGGCATCTCGGCCACGGGATAAACCCGTTTCTCGGGGTGAACGACAGCGACCTCGCGCCCGTTGCGGTAGACGGCCATGTCGGCCTTGGTGGCCATGTAGTTGGGGCCCTCTTCGCGGTAGACATCGCGCAGCTCCACCTCGTGGATGCCCACTTGCCACCGGTCGCCGATGTTGGCAACGCGGATATCCTCATCCTCCCAGGCCATCAGGCCGGCCACCGCAAAAACGGTGACACCCAGCCCGCTGTGGGCAATGAACTTGCCCCAGTCAGCGCGCGGCAAGCGCGTCAGACGTCCCAGCCGCGCCGCGATCCCCTGGCGCCCGGTGCGCTGCCACAGGTCCACGGCGGCCCCCCCGACAACCCAGACCCCAAGCACCACGCCCACGGGGCCAAGCGCACTGCGCCCGGTCTGCATGGCGAAGGCCAACCCGCCGAGGGCCACGGCCAAAACGGCCATCGGCCAGAGCGGCGTCAGGGCCTTGCGCAGGCTGCCCCGCTTCCAGGCCAGGATCGCCCCCACGGGCAGGATCAGCGACAGCAGGACGAAGAAGGGCGAGAAGGCCGCGTTGAAGAAGGGCGCCCCGACCGAGAGCACCCGGCCCAGCACCATTTCGGCGAAGACGGGCCAGAGCGTGCCGACGAAGACGACGAAGGCCGAGACCGCGAGCAACACGTTGTTGGCCACCAGCGCGCTTTCACGGCTGACCATGGAGAAGACGCCCTTGGCCTCCATCGCCGAGGCGCGCAGGGCGAAAAGCGTGAGCGCCGCCCCCACGAAGCCGCCGAAGATCATCAGGATGAAGACCCCGCGCTCGGGATCGTTGGCAAAGGCATGCACCGAGGTCAGCACGCCCGAGCGCACGATGAAGGTGCCCAGCAGCGAGAAGCCGAAGGCGAGAATGGCCAGCAGGATCGTCCAGGCCTTCAGCGCCTCGCGCTTTTCCACCACGATGGCAGAGTGCAACAGCGCCGTAGCCAGCAGCCAGGGCATGAAACTGGCATTCTCGACCGGGTCCCAGAACCAGAAGCCGCCCCAGCCCAGCTCGTAATAGGCCCACCAGGAGCCAAGCCCGATGCCCACTGTCAGGAACAACCAGGCCGCCAGCGTCCAGGGCCGCACCCAGCGGCCCCAGGCGGCATCCACCTTGCCTTCCAGCAGGGCGGCGATGGCGAAGGAGAAGGTCATCGAGAGACCCACGTAGCCGAGGTAGAGGAACGGTGGATGGAAGGCCAGGCCGGGGTCTTGCAGCAGCGGGTTGAGGTCCTGCCCGTCGAAGGGCGGCGCCTGCATGCGCAGGAAAGGGTTCGAGGTCAGCAGGATGAAGGCATAGAAGGCGACGGACACCAGCCCCTGCACGCCCAGAACCCGTGCGCGCAGCGAGACAGGCAGGTTGCTGCCGAACCAGCTGGCACAGGCCCCGAACAGCGCCAGGATCAGCACCCAGAGCAGCATCGACCCCTCGTGATTGCCCCAGACGCCGGTTATCTTGTAGAGCATCGGCTTGTCGGAATGCGAGTTCAGGAAGACCAGCCGCAGCGAAAAATCCGAGACCACGAAGGCATAGGTCAGCGCCGCGAAGGAAAACCCCACGAGGATGAATTGCAGCGTCGCGGCCGGGTCGCCAAGGACCATCCAGCTGCGCCATCCCTTGTGGGCGCCCACAAGCGGAACGGCGGTTTGAACGACGGCCACAAGGGCGGCGAGAATCAGGGCGAAGTGTCCGATTTCTGTAATCATGGGCGGCAGTATAGCTTCTGCACCATGGCCCGCCAGAGTCAGTTTTCGGTCAAAGCGTCACGGTTCCGTGGTGGCCGCGGCCCGCGAAGGAACGCGTCCCTGCCATTCGGCCAACGCCGGATTGGGCGCGGCGTCGATCACCGGGGCCATATCGCCCTGCTGCGGGCCGTCGGAGGCCCCGGCGCGCAGGGCCTCCAGCCGCGCGGCGTTGTCGATCACCCCGGGCACCTGCGAAAGGCTCTGGGCGATCGAGGACTGGAAGCGCTGCGAATGGGCCTGGTGGCGCGCCCCGAAATAGAAACTGACGATGGCCCCCATGAGCCACCACAGCGGCTCGGGCACCACGGCGATCCCCTGCATCCGGCTGGCGAACCACAACGGGTCCACCATGGCCACCACGAAAAGGCCGATGGTCCCGAAGGCCAGCAGCGGCCGCGGCAGACGGTTGAGCCCGTTGATGAAGCGGTCGAACCGACCCGGGCGGGGGCGCTGGAATTCCTCGGCGAACTGCCGCAGCGTCTCGCGGCGCAGCTCCGCCTCGCGGCTGGCGGCCCCTTCGGCATTCTCTCGAAAGACCTCGGCCGTCTCGCGGATCACGTTGCGCCCATCGTCGAAGAACAGGGCGAAGACACGTTCGATCAGCCCCATGCCGCGACCCTTTCCTGATGCTGGGCCTCGCTGAGGTGAAAGCGCGGCGAGATGAATTCTTCGGCGCGGCGAATCCAGCCGCCCTTGCCGCCGTCACGACGCCGCGCGTATTTCCGCGACGCCGGGCGGCGGTCGGCCAGCGCGTAATAGTAGTTGCGCCGCGCGATCCCGTAGGCATCGGCAAAGTGGCCCGGCGCGGCCGCCTGGGCATCACGGGCAGCGGCGATGGTCTGCGGCCCGATCACCCCGTCGACATCAACAGTGATCCGCATGTCGTTGAGAAGACGTTGCAATATGCGCACCGCATTGGTGCCCGCGTTGACATACATATCGAAAACCGATGCCTGTATTTCCTCGGGCAAGCGGTCGATCCGGGTCTTATGGTAGTAGTGGCGCACGAAGATCTCGATGGCCTGCGCGCGCGGCAGGGCGCGCACGTCGGCGGCGGTCACCTGTCCGTCGCCGTCCAGGTCCAGCCCCAGCCGGCGCATCGTATGGATCGTGACCCCGTGATTGGTCTCCCCGCCGGGATCGTCGGGGTCGTTCACATAGCCTCCCTCGCGGGCGACGATGTCTTCGGCAATCTCTTGAACGCTCTGCATGGCCTTTTCCCCAGTTGACTGCGGGAAAAGGCTGCGCGTGCGGGGTTAATTGATTGCTGCCGCCCCGTCCTGATGCTGGTAGACACCCTGCTCCTTGAGGCTGTCGACCAGTTCGGCCGGCATATAGTCTTCGTCATGTTTGGCAAGGATTTCAACGGCTTCAAAGGTGCCGTTCACATAGCGCCCCTGCCCGACCATGCCCTGGCCCTCTTCGAACAGGTCCGGCAGGATGCCATCAAAGGCGACAGGCACCGTACCCCCGCCATCAGAGACCTCGAAGCGCACCTTCGTGCCCTCGCCGCGCCGGATCGACCCCTCCGTGACCAGCCCGCCGATGCGGAACAACTCGTTCTCGGCCGGGGGTTCGGCCAGCACCTCGGAGGGCGAGCGGAAGAACGCTATGCCGTCGCGGAACCCGTAGCCGACCAGGGCGGAGGACAAGGCCAGGGCCACGAAGGCCACCATGATCACCTGGATGCGGCGTTGTTTCTTGAGCGATTTCATACCGGCCATGTTCTTGCCCTTTTACGGATAGAGCGGGGCCAGCATCAGGCCCACGGCTTCATCAAGCCCCAGCATCAGGTTGGCATTCTGGATCGCCTGCCCGCTGGAGCCCTTGGTCAGATTGTCGATCACGCCAACGATTATAGCATGATTCGCGCGCCGGTCTGCCACAACTCCGATATGGCAGTGGTTCGACCCGCGCACCTCTTTCATGGCCGGAACCTGCCCCATGGGCAGAACCTGCAGGAAGGGTTCCTCGGCGTAGCGGTCGGCAAGCGTCCGGTGCACCTGCGCGGCCTCGCCCTCGACATAGGCCGTGGCCAGGATACCGCGGCTGGCGGGCACAAGATGCGGGGTGAACTGCACCTCGACCTTTCGGCCTGCGGCGGCGGAAAACTCCTGGTCGAACTCGCCAAGGTGACGGTGGGTGCCGCCCACGGCATAGGCGCTGACATTTTCCACCATCTCGGCGGTGAGCAGGTGTTCCTTTGCCGCCCGCCCCGCGCCCGAGGCCCCGACCTTGAGGTCCAGGATGATACGGTCGAGGTCGATCACCCCTGCCTCGATCAGCGGGCGCAGGATGAATTGACCGGTCGCGGCATTGCAGCCCGTGCCGGCCACCAGCCGCGCCCCGGCGATCCGGTCGCGGTAGAACTCGGTCAGGCCATAGACCGCCTCTCGCTGCAGCTCGGGCGCGGCATGGGGCTTGCCGTACCAGGTTTCATAGGCTGCCGGGTCGCGCAGGCGAAAATCGGCGGAGAGGTCCACGACCTTCACATGCGCCGGCAGATCGGCCACGACCGCCTGCGAGGTCGCATGCGGCAGGGCACAGAAGGCCAGGTCGATGCCGGTGAAATCCACCGCGTCAATCGTGGTCAGGCGCGGCAGGTCCAGGTGGCGCAGGTGCGGATAGACCTCGGCCATGGCCAGCCCGGCCTTGGAGTTGCCCGACAGCGCGCCGATCTCCAGCGCCGGATGGCTGGCGATCAGGCGGACAAGCTCTGCGCCGGTATAGCCGGACGCCCCGAGAATCGCGACTTTGTGGGTCATGTCAGTCCTTTGTCAGACAGGAGGTATGGGCTGGCGGCGCGGCGCGCAAGGCGGCATCACGCCGCGTCAAAAACGGTTTCGCGTCGCAGGAATCGCGTCGCCCCGGCCGAGACCTTTCCGGGGTCGCCCGTGGTCAGGAACCCGCCCGTCTCGCCCGGGCCGATCATGGCCGGATGACGCTCAAGGTAATCGGCCAGGCTTTCGGCCACCAGGTTGGCCTGGCTGAAGACCTGCACATCGGGGCCGAGGGCGGCCTGGAACTGCGCCTGCATGATCGGGTAATGGGTGCAGCCGAGGATGGCGGCATCCGGGTCCGGCATCTTGCGCTTGAGGGCATCCACATGAGAGCTGACCAGCGCCTCGGCCAATATCATGTCGCCCTCTTCGATGGCATCGACGACCCCGCCGCAGGCCTGCGCCTCGACATCCACACCGATGGCGCGGAAGGCCAGTTCGCGCTGGAACGCGCGGCTCGAGACCGTGGCGGGCGTGGCAAAAAGCGCCACATGCTTGACGGCGACCTCCCGCGGGGGGGAATTGTCGCCCCACTTGCGTTCGGTCAACGCCTCGATCAGCGGCACGAAGACCCCCAGCACCCGCTTGTCGCGCGGCACCCAGCCGTCCTGCATCCGGCGCAGGGCGGCGGCGCTGGCGGTGTTGCAGGCCAGGATCACCAGATCGCAGCCCGCGTCGAACAGGCGCTGCACGCCGGCAGTGGTCAGCTCATAGATGTCCTGCGCATCACGCACGCCATAGGGCGTGTGCGCGCTGTCGGCATAGTAGACGAAGGGCACATCCGGCAGGCGCTTTTGCACCGCGTCGAAAACCGTCAGCCCGCCCAGACCGCTGTCAAAGATGCCCACCGCCATTGTCGCCTGTCCCGCCTGCCCTTGCCTTGTGCCTGTCCTCGTATTCGAACCCGATGGCATCGGCGGCCAGCGGGCTTGGCGAAAGCTCATACGTCGCCTTGCGCAGGAAATCCATCATGGCTTTCGGATCGGAACGCAAGGGGTCAAGCCGCGCGGCGGGAATGGGCTGTCCGATCACGACGCGCACGGTGCTGCCCACCCGGGCGCGGAATTCGCGGATCAGCAGCCCCATGCGCAGGGTGTAGTGCAGGTGGCTGGCCAGCTGGAACAGGCGGCTGTTGTGGCCCTCGAAATAGATCGGCACCACCTGCGCGTCGGACCGGGCGATCATCTTGGCGGTAAAGGTGCGCCACGCCGGGTCCATGGGCCGGGCGAAGGGCTTGACCGAGGTGCTGACCGTGCCGCCGGGAAAGATGCCGATGGCCCCGCCCTGCCCGAGATAGCGCAGCGCCTCCTTGCGGGTGTCCATGTTGCGGCGGGCGGCCTCTTTCGTCTCGTCGAAGTCGATGGGCAGGATGACCCGCTCGAGATCGGGCGACTTGCGAAAGACCTTGTGCGCCAGCACCCGGAAATCCCCTGCCCGGCACTGCGACAGGGTGCGCCCCAGCATCAGCCCGTCAAGGATGCCGTAGGGGTGGTTCGCCACCAGTACCAGCGGGCCCTCGGCGGGGATGTCCTCGAGGCTGCCGCCCACGACCTCCAGCCGGATGCGGTAGCGCTCGCAGATCACCTGCCAGAAATCGCGGCCCTCGGCGACCTCCTCGGCATAGCCACGCACCTTGCGGATCAGCCGCAGCCGCCCGGTGGCGTTCTCCATCACGCGGATCATGGC
Organism: Roseovarius halophilus (ex Wu et al. 2025); assembly: GCF_047086965.1. NCBI lineage: Bacteria > Pseudomonadati > Pseudomonadota > Alphaproteobacteria > Rhodobacterales > Roseobacteraceae > Roseovarius > Roseovarius halophilus (ex Wu et al. 2025). The sequence continues at coordinate 12,523 of NZ_JBKOTX010000049.1, forward strand.
CCGCCCCCCGCGCGAGCGGGCGGAATGGGCATAGGAAATGTCGCGGGCTATCTGCTTGTCGCTCATCTCGGGATCGGCGGGTTTGTCCTGTCGGGCGGGGTCTGGCGATACTAGGCAGCCGCCGCGGCAATCGCCAGCCCGAAGGGCGTTTTGACATCAAACTGTTACTCGGCGGCCCGTTTTTCCCGCTCGGGCGCGCGCAGCACGGCCAGCAGTTCCTCGCGCCGTTTCGCGGCCTTGTCCGCGTTGGCCTGTTTCACCGGCCCGAAGCCGCGGATGGACAGCGGCAGCTCGGCTAGCGCGAGGGCGGCCTCTTGCGTGTCGCGGCGCATCAGGCGCAGGGCCTCGTCCATGTCGGCCTCGTATTGCGCGATCAGGCCGCGTTCCATGCGCCGCTCGGCGGTGCGCCCGAAGGGATCGGCCCAGGTGCCGCGCAGGCGCTTGAGCCGCGCCAGCAGCGGAAACAGCCGCCGCAGGGTCGCCTCGCGGAAGGCGCGTTTCTGCGGCCGCCCGTCCGAGTCCGCCTTGCTCAGCCCCGGCGGGGCCAGATGGTAGGTCAGCTTGATGTCACTGCCAAGTTCGGCCTCGGCCTTGGCGCGGGTTTCAAGGTGCAGGCGCGCGACCTCGTATTCGTCCTTGTAGGCCAGCAGCTTGTGATAGCCCTTGGCCACAGACTCTTTCAAAGGCCCGTCAAAGCGGGCGACGAAATCGGTGTAGCGTTTCGCATAGGCGGCATCCTGATAGGCGGTCAGATGCGCAGCGCGATAGGCGATCTGCTCATCCGGGGTTTTCGGCTTCTCGACCACCTTGTCCTCCAGCAGCGCCGCCGCCTCGTCGGGGTGCAGCACGGCCCAGCGGCCATAGTCGAAGGCCCGGGTGTTGCGCGCGACCGCGGCGCCGTTGAGCGCGATGGCGCGCTTGATCGCCGCCTCCGAGACGGGAATGCCGCCCATCTGCCAGCAGGCGCCGAAGATCAGCATGTTGGAATAGATCGCATCGCCCAGCAGGTGGCTGGCCAGTTCGTTCGCGTCGAACATCGCCAGCCGGTCTTGCAGACGCGCCTGCAGCGCCAGTTTCAAGCGGTCGGTCGGCAGCGTGAAGTCCGTGTCGCGGGTGAAATCGCCGGTCATGACCTCATGCGCGTTCACCACCGCGCGGGTGCGGCCCGGCGTCGTCAGGCCCAGCGTCCTGGCCCCGGCGCTGACCACAAGGTCGCCACCGATCAGCGTATCGCATTCCCCGATCGCCACGCGGATCGCGGCGATGTCCCGGGCCTCTTCGGCGATGCGGCAATGGATGTGCACCGCGCCGCCCTTCTGCGCGAGGCCCGCCATCTCCATCATGCCGGCCGCCTTGCCGTCGACATGGGCGGCCATGGCCAGCACCGCGCCGATGGTCACCACGCCGGTGCCGCCCACGCCGGTGATGACGACGTTGTGCGTGCCCTCGATCACCGGCAGCGCGGGCGCGGGCAACGCGGGCAAGTCCAGCCCCACGCCCTCGTCGCGGCGCAGCTGCGCGCCCTCGACGGTCACGAAGCTGGGGCAGAACCCCTTGAGGCAGGAGAAATCCTTGTTGCAGCTTGACTGGTCGATGGCGCGCTTGCGGCCCAGTTCGGTTTCCACCGGCACGATCGAGACGCAGTTCGACTGCACCCCGCAATCGCCGCAGCCCTCGCAAACATCGGTGTTGATGAAGACGCGGCGGTCGGGATCGGGAAACTGGCCGCGCTTGCGGCGGCGACGTTTCTCGGCGGCGCAGGTCTGGACATAGACGATTGCCGAGACCCCGGGCACCTGCGCCATGCCGCGCTGCACGGCGTCCATGTCGGCGCGGTCATGCACATGAACACCGGCGGGCAGGCTGTGGATGTCGAAGCCTTCCTTGGGATCATGCACCACGGCCACGTCGCGCAGGCCCATGGCCAGCAACTCGCGGCAGATCTGGTCCGGGCCGAGGTCGCCGTCGTTCTTCTGGCCGCCGGTCATGGCGACCGCGTCATTATACAGGATCTTGTAGGTGATGTTGGTGCCGGCCATCAGCGCGAAGCGGATCGCCTGAACGCCGGAATGGTTGTAGGTGCCATCCCCGAGGTTCTGGAAAACATGGGCGCGCGTCGAGAACGGCGCCTCGCCCACCCAGTTCGCCCCCTCGCCACCCATCTGGGTAAAGCCGACGGTGTCGCGGTCCATCCATTGCACCATGTAGTGACAGCCGATCCCGGCATAGGCGCGCGCGCCTTCCGGCACCTTGGTCGAACTGTTGTGCGGGCAGCCCGAGCAATAGTAGGGCAGTCGGGCCGCGATCTCCTCGGCGTTGTCGGCGCGGCGGGCCTCGGCGAGCTTGGCCAGCGCGCCCTCGATGGCGTCGGTGCGGCGGCCCTCTTCGATGAGCACCGCGCCCAGCTTCTCGGCCACCCAGATCGGGTCGAGCGCATAGCGGGTCGGGAACAGTTCCTCGCGCCGGTCGCCGACATAGGCGTTGCCCTTGTGCCAGCCGTAGACGCGCCGTCCTTGACGGTCGTCGAAGATCGCCTCCTTGACCTGCACCTCGATCAGCTTGCGCTTTTCCTCGACGCAGATGATCAGGTCCAGCCCCTCGGCCCAGTCGTGAAAGCCGATCATGTCCATGGGCCAGACCTGCCCGACCTTGTAGGTGGTGATCCCCAGCCGTTCGGCCTCGGCCGCGTCGATGCCCAGCAGCGACAGGGCGTGCTGCAGATCCAGCCAGTTCTTGCCCGCGGCCACCAGCCCGATCTTCGCGCCCGGTTTACCCCAGACCCGCCGGTCCATGCCATTGGCGTGCGAAAAGGCCTCGGCGGCGAACCGCTTGTGGTCGATCATCCGTGCCTCTTGCGCCACTGGCGTGTCGATCAGGCGGATGTTCAGGCCCCCCTCGGGCATGGGAAAATCGGGTGTGACGAAGGACTGGCGGAAGGGGTCACCATCCACGACGCTGGTGACCTCGATGGTGTCCTTCATCGTCTTGAGGCCGACCCAGACCCCGGCAAAGCGGCTCAGCGCCCAGCCGTAAAGCCCGTAATCGAGGATTTCCTGCACCCCGGCGGGGCTGACGATGGGCATGTAGGCATCCACCATGGCCCAGTCGGACTGGTGCAGCGTGGTGCTGCTTTCGCCGGTGTGATCGTCCCCCATGGCCATCAGGACGCCGCCATTTGGCGCGGTTCCGGCCATGTTGGCATGGCGCATGACATCGCCCGAGCGGTCCACGCCGGGGCCCTTGCCATACCACAGGCCGAAGACGCCATCATGGCGCCCCTCGCCGCGCAGCTCCGCCTGCTGGCTGCCCCAGAGCGCGGTCGCGGCGAGATCCTCGTTCAGCCCCGGCTGGAACCGCACCTGCGCGGCGGCCAGTTCCTTTTCGGCGCGCTGCATCTGCAGGTCCACCGACCCCAGCGGCGAGCCGCGATAGCCCGTCACGTAGCCCGCGGTCTCGAGCCCCGCCGCGGCATCGCGCGCGCGTTGCATCAGCATTAGCCGCACCAGCGCCTGGGTGCCGTTGAGCAGCACCGGCGATTTCGAAAGATCGAACCGGTCGGACAGGGATATCTCCTGCAGGCTCATTGGGCACCTCCTCGCATCCGTTGAGCGTTACGACAGTATAGGTCACAAACACTGACCTACAAAGGACGAACTGCGCGACAATGCCCTTTGCAAAGACCATAGCACGCGGTGTAATGACCAACAGGAACTGGCGGCGCAGGCTTTCCGGAAGGAATGGCGATGGACTGGGACAAGCTGAGAATCTTTCACGCGGTGGCCGATGCGGGCAGCTTGACCCATGCCGGCGACATGCTGCACCTGAGCCAATCGGCGGTCTCGCGCCAGATCCGCGCGCTGGAGGAGTCGCTCAACACCACCCTGTTTCACCGCCACGCGCGGGGGCTGATTCTCACCGAGCAGGGCGAGTTGCTCTTCGATGCGACCCGGGCCATGAGCCGCCGACTCGATGCCGCCTCGGCCCGGATAAAGGACAGCGAGGAAGAGGTCTTCGGTGAGCTCAAGGTCACGACGACCACCGGCTTCGGCACACTCTGGCTGGCGCCGCGCCTGCCCACGCTCTATGCCAAGTACCCTGACCTGAACATCGACCTGATGCTCGAGGAACGGGTGCTGGACCTGCCCATGCGCGAGGCCGATGTGGCCATCCGCATGAAAGAACCCAGCCAGGCCGACCTGATCCGCAAGCGGCTGATGTCGGTCAGGATGCGGCTTTATGCGACGGATGCCTACCTTGATGCCGCCGGCCCAATCGGTCGGCTGGACCAGATCGGCGCCCATCGGCTGATCTGCCAGAGCCCGAACGCCTTTCAGGTGGCGGCAGGTGCGACACTCGTGCAACACCTGCTGACCTACGACACGCCAAAGCTGCTCCATGTGAACAACTATTTCGGGGTGCTTCAGGCGGTGCAATCGGACCTCGGAATCGGCGTCCTTCCGGACTACGTGGCCGAGTTCACGCCCCGCCTGCGTCGCGTGCTGCCCGAGGTCGAGAGCGGCGAAGTCCCTGTTTTTCTTGCCTATCCCGAGGAGCTGCGCCAATCCAAGCGGGTCATGGCCTTCCGCGATTTCGTGCAGGAGGAAATCCTCGCCCATCGCCGCCGCGCGCGCGCTGAAACCGCCTGATCGCGGCTGCGGCCCCTTCCAAGTGCGCGCTATGCAAAATACTCATACCCGTGATGTGAAGGCGTTGCAGCAATAGGCATTGCGCGAGTCGGGACTGCTGCCTAAATCGTCTTGTGAAGCGGGTGATGCTGAAAAGCTCATCATCTTCATACCTCCCTGTTGGACTTCGCCGGGCCTTTTGGCCCGGCTTTTTTTCGTCCGCCGCCAGGGTCAGGCGGAAACGCGCAGCCCGGCGGCCGGCCAAGCTGGAAAGATCGCCGCGTTCCGCGCCCGGCCCGCATTGCCCAGCACCGGCCCATGTCGTAAACGGGCCGGCAACGGACACCGCAGGGGACCCCGCGCATCATGCAAGAGCCAGCCATCACGCCCGAGTTGATCGAGGCCCATGGCCTCAAGCCCGACGAATACGACCGCATCCTCGAGCTCATCGGCCGCGACCCGACCTTCACCGAACTGGGCATCTTCTCGGCCATGTGGAACGAGCATTGTTCCTACAAGTCCTCCAAGGCATGGCTGCGCACCCTGCCAACCGAGGGCAGCCAGGTCATCTGCGGGCCGGGCGAGAACGCGGGCATCGTCGACATCGGCGACGGGCTCGCGGTGGTCTTCAAGATGGAAAGCCACAACCACCCCTCCTACATCGAACCCTACCAAGGGGCCGCCACCGGCGTGGGTGGTATCCTGCGCGATGTCTTCACAATGGGCGCGCGTCCGATCGCCGCGATGAACTCACTCAGCTTCGGCGAACCGGACCACCCCAAAACCCGACAACTGGTGCACGGCGTCGTCGAAGGCATCGGCGGCTACGGCAATTGCTTTGGCGTCCCCACCGTGGGCGGCGAGGTGCGCTTTGATCCGGCTTATAACGGCAACTGCCTTGTGAACGCCTTTGCCGCGGGCTTGGTTGACAGTGACAAGATCTATTACTCCGAGGCCTCGGGCGTCGGGGTGCCCGTGGTCTACCTCGGGGCCAAGACGGGCCGCGATGGTGTGGGCGGGGCCACCATGGCCTCGGCGGAATTCGACGAGTCGATCGAAGAAAAGCGCCCGACCGTGCAAGTGGGCGACCCCTTCACCGAAAAACGCCTGATGGAAGCCACGCTTGAACTGATGGAGACCGGCGCGGTGATCTCGATCCAGGACATGGGCGCCGCCGGGCTGACCTGCTCGGCGGTCGAGATGGGCGACAAGGGCGGCCTCGGCGTCAAGCTGCAACTCGACGACGTGCCCCAGCGCGAAGCGGCCATGACCGCCTACGAGATGATGCTCTCGGAATCCCAGGAACGGATGCTCATGGTGCTGCGCCCGGAAAAAGAGGCCGAGGCCCGCGCCGTCTTCGAGAAATGGGACCTCGACTTCGCCATCGTGGGCGAGACGCTGGCCGAGGACCGGTTCCTGGTGATGCACGGCAACACGGTGATGGCCGACCTGCCGCTGGCGACGCTCTCGGGCTCGGCGCCCGAATATGACCGCCCCTGGCAGGCCCCCGAACCCGCCGACGATATGGGCGACGTGGTCAACGTGGACCCCATCGACGGGCTGCGCGCGCTGGTCACCTCGCCCAACTACTGTTCGCGCCAGTGGGTCTATGAACAATACGACACGCAGGTCATGGCCGACAGCGTCCGCACGCCAGGCCTGGGCGCGGGCGTGACCCGGGTGCATGGCACCGACAAACTACTGGCCTTCACGTCGGACGTGACCCCGCGCTACGTCAAGGCCAACCCCTTCGAGGGTGGCAAGCAGGCCGTGGCCGAAGCCTATCGCAACCTGACTGCCGTGGGGGCAAAGCCGCTGGCCAGCACCGACAACCTGAACTTCGGCAACCCCGAAAAGCCCGAGATCATGGGCCAGTTCGTCATGGCCATCAAGGGCATCGGCGCGGCGGTGGCCGCCCTGGACATGCCCATCGTTTCCGGCAATGTCTCGCTTTACAACGAAACCGATGGCCAGGCGATCCTGCCCACGCCGACCATCGGCGCGGTGGGGCTGATCGACCATGCCGACGACCTGATCGGCGGCACCGTGCGCGAGGGGCACGTGGCCCTCGTGGTGGGCGAGACCACGGGCCACCTGGGCCAGTCGGCGCTGCTGGCCGAAGTCTTCAACCGCGCCGACGGCGACGCCCCGGCGGTGGACCTGGAGGCCGAGGCGCGCCACGGCGACTTCGTCCGCGACAACCGCGCCTGGATCGACGTCTGCACCGACCTGTCCGACGGCGGGCTGGCGCTGGCGGCTTTTGAACTGTCCGAGGCCGCGGGCGTCGGGCTGCACCTCGACCCCGCCGACAATGCCCAGCTTTTCGGCGAGGATCAGGGCCGTTACCTGGTGTCCTGCAGCTTTGACAAGGCCGAGGCGCTGATGGTCGCCGCCAGCCGCGCCGGGGTGCCGCTTGAAACCGTTGGCCGCTTCGCGGGGGACACGGTGCGCATTGGCGGCAGCGAGGCGCCGTTGTCCGAGTTGTCCGCGCTCTTCCGCGGCGCCTTTGCCGACCATCTGGGCTGATCGATGCCGGGCGCCGACCAAGACCCCGGCGCCCCCGTTCTGCCGTCATTGCAGGCCGATTGCGCCAGCTGCGCCGCCCTGTGCTGTGTCGGGCTGGCGCTGGACAGGGGCGCGGCCTTCGCCATCGACAAGCCCGCCGGGGTGCCCTGCCCGAACCTTGATGGCCATGACTGCGGCATCCATGCCGACCTCTCGGCGCGCGGGTTTTCCGGCTGCGTGCGCTTCGACTGCGCCGGGGCCGGGCAGCGCACCATCGCCCTGTTCGACGGGGCGAGCTGGCGCGACGACCCCGATCTTCTGGCCCCCATGCTGGACACCTTTCGCCACCTGCGGCGCCTGCACGAGGTGCTGGGCCTTCTGGCGGCAGCCGAGACCCTGCCCCTGACCGACCGCGACGAGGCGACGCGCCGCGACCTGATCGCCGCGCTCTGCCCGCCACGGATGAGAGTCGCGCGGGCTACCGCGCTGGCCACCGGCCCCCTGCCCACCCGGGTCGAGGGCTTCCTGCGCGGCCTGCGCAGCCGCGTGCAGCCCTTGCGGGAGGCGGCCGACCGGCCTACATCTTGCCAGAAGCCACCTGACAGGAGACCCCCATGCCCATCACCGCAGGCGAGATCGAGGAGATGATCCGCGACGCCTTCCCGCAGGCGCAGATCACGGTCGAGGGGGACGACGGTGCCCATTTCGCGGCCCAGGTGGTGGACCCCAGTTTCAAGGGCAAGAACCGGGTCCAGCAACAACGCGCCGTCTACGCCGCGCTCAAGGGCAAGATGGACGGCCCCGATGGCGCCCTGCATGCCCTGGCCCTGACGACCCGCGCCCCCGATTGACGCAAGGAGGCCCGCCATGGAAGCCCGCCTGATAGCAGGATTGATCCTGTTGCCCTTCGTGGCAGCCTTTGTCTACGCCGGCATTCACGAATACCGGCGCTTCAAGTCGGAAGGTCCCTCGGATTACGGGCTTGTCTATAACGAGGACAGCGGCACGACCCATGTCTCAGCCCTGGCCGACAGCGAGGACAGCTTCGATCCCGAAGACTACGATCCCAACGACTTCAACGATCCAGAAGTGAACAACGCCCTGGACGAGGGTTCCAACGACACGGGCGAAGAAGACAGCGCCAGGACCTGAGCGCACGACGGGGCAAGGCCCCCGATGCCATCGAAAGAAGAGGACGACAGATCATGACCGACGCCAAGACCCAGATCGACGAAACCGTGAAGGCCAACGACGTGGTGCTCTACATGAAGGGCACGAAATCCATGCCGCAGTGCGGCTTTTCCCAGCGCGTGGCCGGTGTGCTCAACTTCATGGGGGTCGAGTTCACCGACATCAACGTTCTGGCCGATGACGATATCCGCCAGGGCATCAAGGACTATGCCGACTGGCCGACCATCCCGCAGCTCTACGTGAAGGGCGAATTCGTCGGCGGCTGCGACATCATCACCGAGATGACGCTCTCGGGCGAGCTGGACCAGCTGCTCGAGGACAGCGGCGTGACCTACGACAAGGCCGCCGCCGACAAGATCCGCGAAGCCAACGCCTGAGCCGAGGCCCCGGTTTTCACCGAAAACGGGCGCCGCCCCCTCGGGCCGGGATCTCCGACATCTTGGTGCGATGTTTCGCGGGCACCGCAGCAGGCACGCGGGCGGGCTGTTCCGCCGTCCGCGACTCAGGCCTCCTGGGGCCGCTCTTCAAGTTCCTCGGCCAGCGCCTCGGCCCGGGCGGCCAGTTCGGCCAGGGTGTCGGTCACCTCGGCGGGGACCACCGGCACCTCGAGACGCGCCGGTTTCGGCGGGGTGGCCTCAAGCGCCTCGAGGCGGGCGCGCATCTCGGCGCTATCGGCCTCGGCGGCGCGGACCTTGTCTTCCAGCGCCGCGGTTCGGTCGGCCAGTAGCAACCCGGCCATCAACAGCATCCGGTTTTCGGGAACGCGCCCGATCTGCGCCGAGAGCGTGCTTGCCTCGGTGTCCAGCATGGCCGCAGCGGCGTGCAGGTACTGTTCCTCGCCCTCCTGGCAGGCGACTTCGAACGTCCGGCCGCCGATGCTGATCTCAACCTGTGGCATCTTCGGCCTCCTGTTCCAGGATCGGGCGCAATTCGCCCAGGATCGTGTCCATCTCGGCGGCATCCGCGGCTTGGGTGGCGCGCAGCGCGTCAAGTTCGGCCCGCATCGCCGTGTTGATCAGATGCGGCTCGCTGACGCCGGCCTCGACGGCTTGGCGCAATTGGTCGTTGATCTCGCGAAGCTCGGCGTTGACCGCACGCAGGCGCTGCAAATCGCGGTCCGTCTCGGCGGCGCGCTGGCGGCCGGCCTCGACCGCGCTTTCCAGCTCGCTCAGTTTGCCATCCTGGCGCTGCTTGAGCGCCTTGACGCGTTCCTCCAGCTGGGCGTTGGCAGTTCGCTCTTCGTCCAGTTGTGTACGCAGGGCGGCCAGCTCCGCCACGTGCTCGGCGCTGACCGCCTCGGGCGGGGCTTGCTGTTCCGGGGCCTCCGAGGCGGTCTCGGGGGGGGCCTCGGACGGCCTTTCCGCCTTGGCCGCCGTGCGGATGCGGTCCAGGGCCGCCGATATCCGCGTCTCGAACTGCGCGATCTCGCTCATCTGCCCGTCCTTTCCTCTGGGCCCTGCTGGCGACTGTCCAAATCCCCCGCCGGCCCGTCGCCCCGCACCCGCAGGTGCGAATCGCGGCTCATTGAGATTTAGACTATGCCATCGCCCGATGGTCGGCAAATCCCACTCGTACTCGGTTTTCAAGCACTTGCGACCCACCCTTGACGCGGCACGCAGCCACGCCTTGAACTTGGGGGGTGCCCTGCTATGACCGCGGCAACGAGTCATGACATCAAAAGGACGACCCCACGTGGATATCCAAGCCCTTTCCAGCGCCAATCCCGACCACTGGGCGCGCGCCACCGCCATCCGGACACTGGCCCTCGATGCCGTGGCCGCGGCCAACTCGGGCCATTCCGGCATGCCCATGGGCATGGCCGATGTCGCCACCGTCCTGTTCGAAAAGCACTTGCGGTTCGATCCCAAGGCGCCGCACTGGCCCGACCGCGACCGGTTCATCCTCTCGGCCGGGCATGGCTCGATGCTGCTTTATGCGCTGCTGTACCTGACCGGCTACGAGCAGGCGACGCTGCAACAGATCAAGGACTTCCGCCAGTGGGGCAGCCGCACCGCCGGCCACCCCGAATACGGCCATCTCGAGGGGGTCGAGACCACGACCGGCCCGCTGGGCCAGGGCCTGGCCAATTCCGTGGGCTTTGCCATCGCCGAGGAATCCCTGCGCGCCCGCTGGGGCGAGAAGATCATCAACCACCACACCTATGTCATGGCCGGCGACGGTTGCCTGATGGAGGGCATCAGCCAAGAGGCCATCGGCCTTGCCGGGATGCAGAAGCTGGGCCACCTCGTGGTCTTTTTCGACAACAACAAGATCACCATCGACGGCCAGGTCGACCTGGCCGATGCCACCGACCAGGCGGCGCGCTTTGCCGCCTCGGGCTGGCACGTTCAGGAGATCGACGGTCACGACCCGGCGGCCATCGACGCCGCCATCGTGGCAGCCAAGGCCGATCCGCGCCCCTCGATGATCTCGTGCAAGACCCATATCGCACTGGGCCATGCCGCGCAGGACACCGCCAAGGGCCATGGCGCCCTGACGGATGCCGAGCAGCTGCGCGCCACCAAAGAGGCCTATGGCGCCCCCATGGGCGATTTCGAGGTCGACCCGGCCATCAAGGCCTGGTGGGAAGGCCTTGGCCAGCGCGGCGCGGCGGCCCGCGCCGACTGGGAATCCGCCTTCGCCAAGCTGTCGACCGCACGGCAGGACGAGTTCAACCGCTGCTTTTCCCGGCAGACCCCGAAAAAGCTCTCGGCCACGATCAAGGCGCTGAAAAAGCAATTCGCCGAAGAGGCCCCCAAACTGGCCACCCGGGCCTCCAGCCAGAAGGTGCTGGAAGTGATCAACCCTGTCATGGGCGAAACCCTGGGCGGTTCCGCCGACCTGACCGGCTCTAACAACACCAAGACCGAGGGCCTTGGCGTTTTCAATCCCGACAACCGCGACGGGCGCTACATCCACTACGGCATCCGCGAACACGGCATGGCCGCGGTGATGAACGGCTTGGCGCTGCATGGTGGCATCCGCCCCTATGGCGGCACCTTCATGTGCTTCGTCGACTACATGCGCGGGGCCATGCGCCTGACCTCGCTGATGGGCGTGCCGGCAACCTATGTGGTCAGCCACGATTCCATCGGGCTGGGCGAGGATGGCCCGACCCACCAGCCGGTCGAGCATCTGGCGCTGATGCGGGCGACGCCCAACCTCAACGTGCTGCGCCCCGCCGACCCCGTCGAGGTGGCCGAGGCCTGGGAAATCGCCCTGACCGCGACCGACCGCCCCAGCGCCCTGGCCCTGTCGCGGCAGGGCCTGCCCACGGTGCGGACGGACCACAAGACCCGGAACCTGACAGCGCAGGGGGGCTATGTCCTGAAAGACGCCGAGGCCGCCAAGCGGCAGGCGATCCTGCTGGCCAGCGGCTCGGAGGTGTCCGTGGCCCTGGCCGCGCGCGACCTGCTGGAGGCCGAGGGCATCGGCACCCGCGTCGTCTCCATGCCCTCGATGGAGCTGTTCGCCGCCCAGGACGGGAAATACCGCAAGCGCGTCCTGCCCGGTGGGCCGGTGCGCGTGGCCGTCGAGGCCGGGGTGCGCCAGAGCTGGGACCAATGGCTGCTGGGCGAACGCGGCCGCGAGGCCAAGGCCGATTTCGTGGGCATGGAGGGCTTTGGCGCCTCGGCCCCCGCCGGGACGCTCTTCGAAGAGTTCGGCATCACGGCCGAGGCCGTGGCGCAAAAGGTCCGGGACCTGCTGTAGGGTCATGTCGCCTCATGTTCACCACCTGTCGCTGGTCCGCCTGCCCGAGGGCGGACCAGAACGGCGCTACACGCGCCCGCCCGCGCGGCAGACCGAGGCCTATCGCGCGGCCTATGACCGCCGGACGCTGATCTACGAAGCCTGGGCGGCGGATGGGCGGTTGAACCTGATCTGCCCGCGCCTGTTGAACCTCTGGCCCGTGGTGCGATCGGGGCTTGAGGCCGCTGGCGCGCCGCTGCGCCTGCGGCGCCGGCGGTTTATGCGCTATGAATGGCTTTCGACGCCCCTGCCCGATGATCCGGTCTTCCTGCGCCACGGCGCCTGGTCCGCGCCGGTGGTGCCCACCCCGGATGCCCGCGCGCGCTTTGCCGGGCGCAATCTGCTGATCGCCGTGTCCCGCAACAACGACCCGGACTGGATCGCGACCTGGGCCAAGGCCCATGTGACCGGCCAGGGCACGGATGCAGTGATCCTCATCGACAACGGGTCGGATCGCTACGCGCCCGAGGCGGTCAGCGCCACGCTTTCTGCCGTAGCGGGACTGAACGACCACCTGGTGCTGTCTGCACCGGCTCCTTTTGGCCCCGCAAAAGGCAAGACGGGCCGACTGGAAGTGCCGCCAATGTTCTTCCAGGCCGCGATGTTCAACCTCGTGCGACTGCACTATGCCGCCCGCGCCCGCGGGGTGCTCTCGCTGGACATTGACGAGATCATGCGCCCCGGCCCGGTTTCGATCTATGACATGGCCGCGCGCAGCCGCAGCGGGCAGGTCGCCTTTCGCGGGCGGTGGTGCTATGCGGCGACCGAGTGGCCCGCACCACAACAGGCCCATGACCTGACCGTTCCGGGCCAGAAACCCTGCATGCCGAAATGGTGCGTCGTACCGCAGTCCATCTCGGGCCGCTTTGACTGGACCGTGCACCGCCTCGGCGGTCCGCTGCACCAGATCTCGCAGCGGCGCGCCCCGATGTTCTGGCATTGCTTCCAGACCAGCACAAGTTGGAAGAAGGACCGCAGCACCACCCCTGAAGGCGCGCGCCCCGATCCCGAGCTGGCCGCCGACTGGCCGCGCCTGCTGCCCGGTGCACGGGGGCACATCGGGTGAAACCGCCCGCACCCCGATGACAACAGCCCGCTCAGGGGTGGATCAGGGCGCGGCGGTACATGTGCCAGGTCGCGTGCCCCAGAAGCGGCAGCGCCACCATCAGCCCCAGGAAGCCCGGCAGCAGCCCCGCCAGGCTGATGACCGCGATCACAGCGGCCCAGGCCAGCATGACGAGAAGGTTGCGCTGGACGGTCTCGAAGCTCAGCAGCATGGCGGTCATGAAGTCCACCTCCTTGTCGAGCACCAGCGGCAGGCTGACCACCGTCAGCGCGAAGAGCACGAAAGCCGCCACCGCGCCCACCGCCAGTTCCACCGCGATCAGGGTCATCCCCTCGGGGGTCAGAAAGGCCTCGAGCGAGGTGCTGCGCATGTTCGACACCCCCATGATGAGCGCAAAGAGCATATGCGCGAAGAAGGTCCAGAACAGGAAGTAGAAGACGATGATCGCCCCCATCCAGGGCACCTGGCGCTTGCGCTCGTCCCAGACCACGCCCAGCACCTTGTACCAGTCCAGCGCACGGCCCTGCTCGAGCCGGCGGCTGACCTCGTAGAGGCCCACGGCGGCGAAGGGCGCGGCCAGCGGAAACCCCAGCGAGGTGGCCAGGACCCAGGTCACATGCCCCGCCGAGAGCAGCACCATGAGGAACCCGCCCAGCACGTAGATGGCCGAGAAAAACAGCCCGAATTGCGGCGCCGCCCGGAAATCGCGCCAGCCCAGCACCAGCGCCGCGCGAATGTCGGCAAAGGTCAGGGTCGCGATCTCGGGGCGCGGCGCAGCCGCGCGGGCCTCGGACATCTCGGGCATCGTGATCCTCCGTCGGGATCATGTTCCCGAGGCGCTCATGGCGCGTCAAGCCCCGTGCGAGGGCATTGTCAGTCCTCGGCGGCGGCCTCGGCGCGCGACTTGCCCGAGACGTCCAGCGCCAGGGTCGCGGCCATGAACTGGTCCAGCGCGCCGTCCAGAACGCCCTGGGTGTCCGAGGTTTCGACCCCAGTGCGCAGGTCCTTGACCATCTGGTAGGGCTGAAGCACGTAGGACCGGATCTGGTTGCCCCAGCCGGCGCTGCCCTTGTTCTCGTGCGCCTCGTTGATGTCGGCGGTGCGGCGGTCCAGCTCTTGCTGGTAGAGCCGCGATTTCAGCGCCTTCATGGCGATGTCGCGGTTCTGGTGCTGGGACTTTTCCGAACTTGTCACGACGATACCGGTGGGGTGGTGGGTGATCCGCACCGCCGAGTCCGTCGTGTTGACGTGCTGACCGCCCGCCCCCGACGACCGGAAGGTGTCGATGCGGATGTCGGAGGGGTTCACCTCGATCTCGATGTTGTCGTCCACCACCGGGTAGACCCAGACACTGGCGAATGAAGTCTCGCGCGTGCCCTTACCGAAGGGCGAAATGCGCACCAGACGGTGGACGCCGCTCTCGGATTTCAGCCAGCCATAGGCGTTGCGGCCGGATATCTTGTAGGCCACGGATTTGATTCCCGCCTCGCCGCCGGGTTCCTCGGACTGCAATTCGACCTTGTAGCCCTTCTTCTCGGCCCAGCGGACATACATCCGCTGGAGCATCTGTGCCCAGTCGCAGGCCTCGGTGCCGCCCGCCCCGGCATTGATTTCCAGGAAGGTGTCATTGCCGTCGGCCTCGCCATTGAGCAGCGCCTCCAGTTCCTTGCGGGCGGCGGTGTCGCGCAGGGCCTTGAGCGCGGCATCGGCATCGGCGACGATCTCCTGATCGTCTTCCATCTCGCCCATTTCGATCAACTCCTGCTGGTCGCTCAGGTCCTGGCGGATTCCATCGAAGACCGCGATCTGGTCGATAAGGGCCTGACGATCGCGCATGAGCTTCTGTGCCGCCTCGGGATCGTTCCACAGGTCGGGGTCCTCGACGCGGGCGTTGAACTCCTCCATGCGGTGGTCTGCCGTCTCGCGGTCCATCCGCTGGGCCAGCAGGTCGAGACTCTTTTCGATCTCGGCAACGATGTTCTGCGTCTCGGCGCGCATCTATGGGTCGTCCTGTTTGTTGGTTTGGAGGGTGATAGCCCAGCAGGCCAGCCCCCACAACCGGGCGCCGCCCGAGGGCCTGTCAGTAAAGCCCGCCGGAACTGAGCGTCCCGAAGGAGGCGTTGTCGTTCACCGTGGCGCTGCCGCCGGAATTGGTGCGCACCTGCACGCCGCGGGCCTCGCGCACCTCGTCCACCAGAGGCAGGTCGCCGGCCATCTCGTAGCCGCCGTCATAGGTCAGGCCGAAGACGGGTTCCTCGCCCGCACGGAAACATTCGCGCACCACGTTCGGTCCCCGGGCCTCGTCGGGCAGGCGCGCGCCGGAAAAGCGGTCGATGCTGATGAACCGGCAGGTCTCGGGCACCTCGAAGGGCCCACCGCCATAGCGCTCGACCGCCTGTTCCATGAAGCGCTGGAACACCGGCGCACAGAGCGCCCCGCCCGAGGCGCCCCCGCCCAGGTTGCGCGGCGTGTCATAGCCGATGTAGCAGCCCGCAACGATGTTGCTGGAAAAACCCACGAACCAGACATCCTTGGCATCGTTTGTGGTGCCGGTCTTGCCGGCCACCGGCACCGGCAGGTTGACCGCGCCGCTGGCGGTGCCGCGCTCGACAACGCCGCGCATCATCGAGGTCAGCTGATAGGCCGTCACCGCGTTCATCACCCGGTCGCGGTCGTTGACCACGCGCGGGGCGAGGCCCTCGGGCAGCGCGGCGTCGTCACAGTTGACGCAGACGCGCTTGTTGCCCTCGGCCTGGTCATGGGAATAGATCGTCTCGCCAAAGCGGTCCTGCACCCGGTCGATCAGCGTCGGCTGCACCCGTTCGCCGCCATTGGCGAACATGGCATAGGCCGAGACCAGCTTGAAAAGTGTCGTCTCGTCGGCGCCAAGCGCGGCAGACAGATTGGGGGCCATCTGGTCGTAGACACCAAAATCCTCGGCGTAGTCGGCGATGACCTCCATGCCGATCTCCTGCGCCAGGCGCACGGTCATGATGTTGCGCGACCGCTCGATGCCGGTGCGCAGGGGCGTGGGGCCATAGAACCGGTTGCTGGCGTTCATGGGGCGCCAGATCTCGCCGCCCGCGCGGACTTCGATCGGGGCGTCCACCACGATGGTGGCCGGGGTCCAGCCCGAATCCAGCGCGGCGGCATAGACGAAGGGCTTGAAGGCCGAACCCGGCTGCCGGTTGGCCTGGGTCGCGCGGTTCAGCTCCGAATCCTCGAAGGCAAAGCCGCCCTGCATGGCCAGCACGCGGCCGCTGTTGACGTCCATGGCCATGAAGCCGCCCTGCACCTCGGGCACCTGCCGCAATGACCAGCGCTGGAACGCGCCGTCCTCTTCAACCGCGGCCAGGTGGAGAACGTCGCCCCGGTCGAAATTCTCGTAGAGATCGCCGCTGAACCAGGCGGTATCGCTGCGCGGCACGGTGTTACCGCGCGCATCGTCCAGCGGCACGTCCTCGATGCCGACCACGAGCTGCTGGTCCTGAACGTCGAGCACCACGGCCGGGCGCCATGCGCCCTCGTAGCTGATCCCGCGGGCCACGTCGGCCTCGTCGAGGGCTGCGCGCCAGGCCGCCTCGTCGGACAGCGTCTCGACGGGCACCGAGACCCCGGTGCCCCGCCAGGACCCCTTTCCGCGGTCGAAATCCCACAGGGCCTTGCGCAGCGCCTCGCGCGCGGCACTCTGCATGTCCGGCTCGATGGTGGCGCGCACGGCCAGCCCGGCCGAACTGAAATCCTCGCCGACCATGTCGCGATCCAGCTGGCGGCGGATCTCGTCGGTGAAATAATCGCGCTCTGCCGCGGCCTGCGCGTAGGAGGGAAAGTCGCCGTTCTGAACGCTCAGCAGCGGCGCGTCCCGCTCGTCATCATAAGTGGCGCGGTCGATATAGCCGTTCTCGAACATCTCGCGCAGGGTGTTGTTGCGGCGGAAGACGGCGACATCACGGTCACGCACCGGGTGCATGTCCGAGGGACGCCGCGTGACCGAGGCCATATAGGCAGCCTCGCCCGGGGTCAGCTCGGACAGCGACTTGTTGAAATAGGTCCGCGCGGCGGCGGTCACGCCAAAGGAATTCTGGCCCAGGAAAATCTCGTTGAGGTAGATTTCCAGCACCCCGTCCTTGCCCAGCGTCTGTTCCAGCCGGGGGGCGAGGATGATCTCCTTGACCTTGCGTTCGATGGTGCGCGAACCATCCAGAAGCAGGTTCTTGGCCACCTGCTGGGTGATCGTCGAGCCGCCGCGCACGGTCTCGCCGCGCGTGACGACCATGTCGCGCACCGCCGAGAGGATCGCGGTCACGCTGTAGCCGTCATGGCTGTAGAAATCCTTGTCCTCGGCGCTGACGAAGGCATCCTTGACCACGTCGGGGATTTCCTCGATCGGGGTGAACAGCCGCTTTTCGGTGGCGAATTCGTCGATGATCTGGCCTTCGGCGGAATAGATCCGGCTGGCGGTCTTGGGCTGGTAGCTGGCCAGGGCCTCGTGCGTGGGCAGGTCCTTGCCGTACATGTAGAAAATCGCGCCCAGCGTCAGCGCGGCCATGCCGGCACCAAGGGTCAGCAACGAAAAGATGCTTCCGAAGAAGGACAGGATGAATCGCAGGATCATGCGGCGCGCGGCCCCCGGTTGTCAGGTCTTGGTTATATGGGGCCAAGGGCGCGGGGTCAAAAGCCCAGTGCCCCGTCTCGGCCAAGGATTGCCGGTTTCGTGACCAGGCCTGCCGGGTGGTTGCGGCCGCTGGGCATGGGCTTCAGACCCGCCCCATGAGGCAGGAGACACCGATCGAGACCTGGAACCGCGTCGCGGACGATTTCCAGCGACAGCGCAAGCGCACCTTGGTCGAAAAGGGCTGGCTGGACTGCATGGTCGGGGTGGCGCCGGCCCATGACGGGCCGCGGCGGCTGCTTGATCTGGGCTGCGGCACGGGCCTGCCGCTGGCCGCCTACCTGGCCGAACGCGGGCTTGAGGTGACCGGCGTGGATGCGGCCCCGCGCATGCTGGCGCATTTTCGCACCAACCTGCCGGGGACCGAGGCCCAACAGGAAGACATGCGCGACCTGGCCCTCGGCCGGCCTTTCGATGCGCTGCTGGCCTGGGACAGCCTGGTTCATCTGCCCCCCGACGACCAACACCGGGTTTTTCCGGTCTTCCGCCGCCATGCGACGCCGGGCGCGGCCTTGCTGTTCACCACCGGCGCGCGGGCGGGCGAGACCCGGGGCGAGGCAGCGGGCGCGCCGATCTACCACGCGTCGCTTGACCCGGATGCCTATCGCGCCCTGCTGGCAGAAAACCACTTTCGCCTGCTGGATTTCCGGGCCGAGGACCCCGAGTGCGGCGGCCAGAGCGTCTGGCTGGCCCGCTTCACCGGGGCCTGAGCGCACTATTGCCGCTTGAGCGGGGACAGCGCCCGCTGGGCGATGGCCCAGCGGTCGATGGCGAGCACAACACCCTCGACGAGCGAGCGGCGGCCCTCGGGGCTGGAGAGCCGGTCACGGTCGCCGTCATGGGACAGAAATCCGACCTCGAGCAGGACCGCAGGGAAATCCGCGCTGGTCAGCACCGCCAGAAGTGCCTCGCGCCGGGGCCGGCGGGTCAGCGGCGCGCCGCGCGCCTCCAGCCCGGCCACGATTTCCTCGGCGAAGCGCGCGCCGGCGGGGCCGGTTTCCAGCCGCGCGAGATCCATCAGCACCGTCGCCACCGCGTCGTCCTGGCCCGACAGGTCCAGCCCGGCAACGATATCCGCCCGCCCGTGGCGTTCGGCCATGCGCCGGGTGGCCTCTCCGACAGCCTCGTCGGCCAGGGTATAGACACTGGCCCCCGTGGCCTGCAGCCCTTCCAGCGCATCCGCGTGCAGGGAAATGAACAGGTCCGCCTCGACCGCGCGGGCCCGCGTCAGCCGTTCCTGCAACGACACGAAGACGTCCGCCTCGCGGGTCAGATAGGGCCTGACCCCCTCCATCCGCTGCAGGGCCTCGGCCAGTTCCAGCCCCAGGGCCAGCATCAGGTCGGCCTCTTCCACGCCGCCGTGTCGCGCGCCGGGATCGACCCCGCCATGGCCCGGGTCGATCACAACCACAAGGGTTTCCTCGGCGGGCAGGGCCAGGCCCTGCCCCGGATCGCCCAGGCCGAAATCCCAGTCCGGATCATGCGGCGCACCCGCGGCGGCGGCAAAGGCCTCGGCCCCGGCGGGGGCCATCCGCACGCGCAGCCGGGCGGTGCCGTCGGTCTCGTCCACGCT
>NZ_JBKOTX010000050.1:0-31391 GCF_047086965.1 Roseovarius halophilus (ex Wu et al. 2025)
CGCCACCAGAACAATCACCCGGAGAGGCGGGGGGGGGGGGGGGGGGTGGGGGGGGGGGCGCGCCCCCCCCCCCCCCCCCCCGACGCCTCGCAGCGCGCGATGGCGGAGGCCGTCGGCATGTCGCTGGGCCGGCTCAATGCACAGCTCAAGTCGGCGATCGGCGCCGGGTTCATAAAAACCAACGATCACACCGGCGAGGACCGGCGCAAACGCGTCTCCTACGTGCTCACCCACAAGGGGGCCACGGAACAGGCGCGCCTGACCGATCGCTTTCTCGCCCGCAAATTCGCCGAATACGACGCGCTTCACGCGGAACTCACCGGCACGATCAGCGGTCATTATCCGCCCAAAACCAGGACCACATTGATGCAAAGCAACCTCGCCCCGATCCCCGAACTCTACGTGTCTTACGACAGCGCCCAGAAGCTGAAGGCCGACGCCGCCGATCTGACCAGCTGGGATCTCAGCCCGCGCCAGATCTGCGACCTTGACTTGCTGATGAACGGCGGGTTCAGCCCGCTCAAGGGCTTCCTGTCGCAGGCGGATTACGACAGCGTGGTCGAAGACATGCGGCTGGCCGATGGCACGCTCTGGCCCATGCCGATCACGCTGGACGTCTCCGAGGAGTTCGCCGAGAGCCTCGACCTGGGCCAGGACATCGCCCTGCGCGACCAGGAGGGCGTGATCCTGGGCACCATGACAGTGACCGACCGCTGGACGCCGGACAAGGCGCGCGAGGCTGAAAAGGTCTTCGGCGCCGATGACAGCGCCCACCCGGCGGTGAACTACCTGCATAACACAGCAGGCAAGGTCTACCTGGGCGGCCCCGTCACCGGCATCCAGCAGCCGGTGCATTATGATTTCCGCGGCCGGCGCGACACGCCCAACGAGTTGCGCGCGCTGTTCCGCAAGCTGGGTTGGCGCCGCGTCGTCGCCTTCCAGACCCGCAACCCGCTGCACCGCGCGCACCAGGAACTGACCTTCCGCGCCGCGAAAGAGGCCCAGGCCAACCTGCTGATCCATCCGGTCGTGGGCCTGACCAAGCCCGGCGACGTGGACCATTTCACGCGAGTGCGCTGCTACGAGGCCGTGCTGGACAAGTACCCGCAATCGACGACCACCATGTCGCTGCTCAACCTCGCCATGCGCATGGCCGGCCCGCGCGAGGCAGTCTGGCACGGAATCATCCGGCGCAATCACGGCTGCACCCACATGATCGTGGGCCGCGACCATGCCGGCCCGGGCAAGAACAGCCAGGGCGAGGATTTCTACGGCCCCTATGACGCACAAGAGCTGTTCCGCACCCACCAGGACGAGATCGGCCTCGAAATGGTGGACTTCAAGCACATGGTCTACGTGCAGGAGCGCGCCCAGTACGAGCCCGCCGACGAGATCGCCGACAAGGACGACGTGACCATCCTGAACATCTCGGGCACCGAGCTGCGCCGCCGGCTGGCCGAGGGGCTGGAAATCCCGGACTGGTTCTCCTTTCCCGAAGTCGTGCAAGAGCTGCGCCGCACCCGGCCGCCGCGGTCCCAGCAGGGGTTCACCGTCTTTTTCACCGGCCTGTCAGGCTCGGGCAAATCGACCATCGCCAATGCGCTGATGGTAAAGCTGATGGAGATGGGAGGGCGCCCGGTGACGCTGCTCGACGGGGACATCGTGCGCAAGAACCTGTCGTCCGAGCTGGGCTTTTCCAAGGAGCACCGCGACCTGAACATTCGCCGGATCGGCTATGTCGCCAGCGAGATCACCAAGAACGGCGGCATCGCCATCTGTGCGCCCATCGCGCCCTATGCGGCCACCCGCCGCGCGGTGCGTGAAGAGATCGAGGCCTACGGCGCCTTCCTGGAGATCCATGTGGCAACCTCGCTCGAGGAATGCGAACGCCGCGACCGCAAGGGGCTCTACAAGCTGGCGCGTGAGGGCAAGATCAAGGAATTCACCGGGATCTCGGACCCCTACGACGAGCCCGAGACTCCCGAGCTGCGCGTCGAGACCGAGAATATCGACGTCGACAACTGCGCGCACCAGGTGATCCTCAAGCTGGAAAGCCTCGGGCTGATCGCGGGCAACTGAGCGCGCGCCGGAAAGCAGGAAAAGGCCCCCGCGGGAAAACCGGCGGGGGCCTTTTTCGGCAGCGTCGTCAATCGCCCTGTCACAGGGCCAGAACGCAATGATGACCTGCAACCGGGTGCGGCCGCAATTGGCTGCGCCAGTCGCTTATGCGCACCGGCAGCACCGCGGCGCGTTTCGGCCTAGATTATCTCGTCCTCGTCGAACAGCGGCGAGGCCTCCAGCTGGCTCGACAGTTCCTCGACCGTGTCTGCGGCGCGTTGGTGCGGGGCCTCGGCGATATGGAACAGCGCGTCCCCCTCGTTGACCACGGGCAGCACGGCGCGGCCCACGATGATCCCGGCGCCGGGGGCGAGAACCTCGGTTTCGACCTCGCCGAAGGGATCCGCGACGGCGGCGATCACCTCGCCCTCTTCCACCACATCCCCATCGGCACGAAAGCTGCGCAGCAGCCCACCGGCCGGGGCCCGCACCCATGTGCTGGAATAGGAAAACAGCGGCTTGCGACGGGCCTTGGCGATACCCTTTGCGGGCAGCATGTCCATGGCCCGCAGCACCCGCAGGATGCCCGCCACCCCGGCCCGGGTGGCCATCTCATCAAAGCGCAGCCCTTCGCCGGCCTCGTAAAGAAGCACGTCGATCCCCGCCCGCTTGGCCTCGGCGCGCAACGAGCCGTCGCGCAGCGAGGAGGTCAGCACGACGGGCGCGCCAAAGGCCTCGGCCATGGCGACCATGCGCTCGTTGCCGCGATTGATGCGCACCTGCGGCAGGTTGGTGCGGTGCACCGCGGCCGAGTGCAGGTCGATCCCGAGGTCACACCGTTTGACCACGGTATCCAGGAATATCTCGGCCAGTCGCGAGGCCAGCGAGCCGCGGGCGTAGCCCGGAAAGCTGCGGTTCAGGTCGCGCCGGTCCGGAAGGTAACGCGACCGGTTCTGAAAGCCGAACGAATTGACGATGGGCACGACCATGAGCGTCCCGCGCAGCTTGTCCAGCAGGGGCGATTGCAAAAGGCGGCGGCAGATTTCCACGCCCATCACCTCGTCGCCATGGACGGCGGCGCTGACAAAGACCGTAGGCCCTTTGCGGCGCCCGTGAACGGCATGGACCGAGAGGTTGACCGGTGTGTGATCCGACAGCAGGCTGACCGGAAGCTCCACCGTCTGGCGCGTCCCCGGGGCTATGACATTCCCGTTCAGCTTGAACCCATTGCGTTTCGCCATGCCGCCCCTCTCTCCCGTGGTTCGTCCACAAAAGGCAAATCAACCGGCAAGGCAACCCCTTGCGCCCCGTCCCCCCGGCTGGAAGGCTTGCGCCCATGCTGACCGTGGCGCTGACATCCGTTCCCCCGCGCTTCGCCGGGCTGGGGGCGACGCTGGACAGTCTGCTGGCCCAGCCCGAGGTGGCCCGCGTGGTCGTGACACTGCCGCGCCGCTATGCGCACTTTGCCGGGCCGGTGACGCCGCCGCCGTTGCCCGACGGGGTCACGCTGCACTGGGCCGACACCGATATCGGCCCCGCCACCAAGGTGCTGCCGCTGGCCGCGACGCTGGCACCGGATGTTCCGATCCTGATCTGCGACGACGACTGGGCCTACGGGCCGGGGTGGGCGGCAGGGTTCGCGGCGGCCCATGCCGCCGATCCCGCCGCCGCGCTGGCCGCACAACCCTTCGAGGCGCGCCGGATCGGACGGCCTTCGGGGACCATCGTGCAGGGCTTCGCGGGGGTGCTGGTCACGCCCGCCATGCTGGCGCCCCTGACGCCACCGCCTGAACGGTTCCGTCCCGTCGACGATGTCTGGCTCTCGGCCCTGCTTGCCGCAAATGAACTGCCAGTGCGTGCCCTTCGCGCCCTGCGCGCCCTTGCCCGCCCCACGGGAAACGAAGCCGCACCGCTGCAGGCGCGCGGGGATCGCGCCGCCCTCAACCGGGCCTGCGCGGCACATTGTGCCGATTTTTTCGCGATCTGGGGCTAGGATCGGATTTCCACCGATCCGACCCCCGGCTGCGGTGCCTCAGTGCACCGTAACAGGCGTCATGTCGTTCTGCCGCGCCAACTCGAAGGCCAGCGCGCGGTTGGCGACAAGCGCCAGCTGCTGCCCGTCGCTGTCATGCACGGCATAAACCTGATTCATCCCGTCCGACTGCTCGCGAACCTCGTCGGGCAGGTCGGCGACGGCCACCGGCTTGACGTAGACGACCCGGTCGCCCAGCGCTTCGAAATCGTATTTCGTGTTCATGGCTCAGCTCCTGCGGATGTTGATGGTCTGGACGACACTTTCGGGCGCGGATCGGGTCAGATCCACGTGCAGCAGGCCATTTTCCATCACGGCCTCGCCCACGTCGACCCCGTCGGCCAGCACGAAGGACCGCTGGAATTGCCGCGCCGCGATCCCGCGATGCAGAAAGACACGGCCTTCGCCGTCCTCGGCCTGTTTGCCGCGGATCACCAGCTGGCTGTCCTCCAGCGTGATCGAGAGATCATCCTCGCGGAATCCAGCCACCGCCAGGGTGATCCGGTAGGAGGTCTCGGAGGTCTGTTCGATGTTGTAGGGGGGGTAGCCATCATTGCCGGTTTTCGCGGTGCGTTCCACCAGCCGCTCCAGCTGTTCGAACCCCAGTAGGAAGGGATGCGTCCCCAATGCCAGTTTCGTCATGCGACATGCCCTTTTGTTAAGCGACCGTCCATTGCGAGCCCCTTTGTGGCGACCCGTTGCTGAAAATATGGGGGGGCGCGGAAGCCCATGCAAGACCTCGGGCCACCGGTTTCGCTTTGAAAACGGAGGGGCAGCCCCTATCTTGGGGACACACTGACACCCGAGATGGCGGAATCGACAATGAACAGCTCTGCCCGCATGGAGGAACGCGACGTGTTGCGCGTCGAACTGGAGGTTCTGCGCCAGGAACACCGCGACCTGGACGAGGCCATCAACGCCCTGCAGGATGACGGCAAGGGCGACATGTTCACGATCCGGCGGCTCAAGAAGCAGAAACTCGGCCTCAAGGACCGCATCGCCCAGATCGAGGATCGGCTGTTTCCCGACATCATCGCCTGATCCGGCCCCTGCCGCGTTGCACGGCGGGCTGACATGGCTATAGTGCCGCTTTCCTAGGCAGGGGGCCGTATCATGACCCAAGCACGCGTCGGCATCATCATGGGCAGCCAGTCCGACTGGCCCACCATGCGCGCGGCCGCGGATGTCCTGGACGAGCTGGGGGTAGAGGTCGAAACCCGGATCGTGTCCGCCCATCGCACGCCCGACCGGCTCTGGGACTACGGCAGGACAGCCCTGGACAGGGGCCTGCAGGTGATCATCGCGGGGGCCGGCGGGGCCGCGCATCTGCCGGGCATGATGGCCTCAAAGACCCGTGTGCCGGTGATCGGCGTGCCGGTGCAGACCAGGGCGCTGTCCGGTGTCGACAGCCTTTATTCCATCCTGCAGATGCCGCGCGGCTATCCCGTTGCCACCATGGCCATCGGTTCTGCGGGCGCGACGAACGCGGGCCTGATGGCCGCCGGCATCCTCGGACTGCAGGACCCGGCCCTCGCGCGGCGTCTGGACGACTGGCGCGCCGCCCTTTCCGCCTCGATCCCGGAAGAACCCAGCGATGACTGATCCTCTTCCCATCGGCGCCACCATCGGCATTCTCGGCGGCGGCCAGCTGGGGCGGATGCTCTCGGTTGCCGCGGCGCGACTCGGCTTCAAGACCTGTATCTACGAGCCAGCGGGCGACTGCCCGGCCAGCCATGTCAGCAAATATCATTTCAAGGCCGGCTACGAGGACGAGACCGCCCTGCGCGCCTTTGCCGAGGCGGTGGATGTCATCACCTACGAATTCGAGAACATCCCCACCTCGGCGCTGGACCTGCTTGAGACACGCGCCCCGATCCGGCCCGGGCGCCGGGTGCTCGCCGTCTCGCAGGACCGGCTGACGGAAAAGGCCTTTCTAAGCGAACAGGGCCTGGGCACCGCGCCCTTCGCCGCCGTGGACGACGCGGTCGACCTGGCCGAAGCGATCGCCGAAATCGGCACGCCGGCGATCCTCAAGACCCGGCGTTTCGGCTATGACGGCAAGGGCCAGGCCCGCATCAAGGCCCCTGACGAGGCGGAGGCGGCGCTGGAAACCATGGCCGCCGCCCCCGCGATCCTCGAAGGCCAGGTCGATTTCACGCGCGAGGTTTCGGTGATCGCGGCCCGTGGGCTGGACGGGTCGGTCGCCTGCTTCGATCCTGGCGAGAACACCCACCGCGACGGTATCCTGCATGCGACAACCGTCCCTGCCACCCTGTCGCCGACCCAGCGCAGCGACGCGGTTCTGGTGGCTGCGAAGATCCTCAATACGCTGCATTACGTCGGCGTCATGGGGGTCGAGCTTTTCGTCACCCCGCAGGGTCTGCTGGTCAACGAGATCGCCCCGCGGGTGCACAATTCCGGGCACTGGACGCAGAACGGCTGCCTGATCGACCAGTTCGAGCAACACATCCGCGCCGTAGCGGGCTGGCCACTGGGCGACGGGTCGCGCCATGCCAACGTGATGATGGAGAACCTGATCGGTGAGGACGTGGCGCGCGTGCCCGACCTGGCCGGGACCAGCACGGCGATCCACCTCTACGGCAAGGCCGAGGTCAAGCCGGGCCGCAAGATGGGCCATATCAACAGGATCACCGGACCTGCGAACTGACGGAAATTCCAGAATTTCGGTCCCCGCTGGCTTGGGGCCGATCAGTCCAGCCCGAAGAGCACCGCGCGCAGGGTCAGGTCGCGGTCGAACTGACCGGTCTCCAGAAAGGCCCGGACCTGCGCCATGACCAGCGGGTTGTTCATCATGAAGGTATGCGTCACCGGCAGCACGATATGGTCGTCCATCCCTTCGATGCGCGTCGAGGCGACCGAGACCTTGCCGTCATCCGGCCCGTCGATCACGTTGGAATAGATCGGGTTCAGCGTCCGGTTGCCCGCGATGATGCCCAGTTCGAAATCCGGCAGCGGCAGTGCCTCGGGCACGCCATCGGTGCCCAGTTGCAGACCGGCGGGGCCATTGACCCAGCGGAACGGTTCGAAATCACCGAAGACGTCCACCAATTGCGAGCCATGGTTGGGCGGCCCCAGCATCACGACGCGGCCCAGGGTCTCGGGCCGGTGTTCGGCCAGCCAGGCGCGCACCAGGATGCCGCCCATGGAATGGGTCACGAAATGCACGCGCGCCGGGCCGCACTGCGCGACCTGCCGCGGGAGGGCCGCGGACACCAGTTTGCCGATGCTCGCCCGAGTCGAGGGGTACCCTTCGTTGATGACCCGATAGCCCGCGTCCTCGAGCACGCCCTGCAAGGCCAGAAAGGACGTCTCGCCCCGGGCCAGCCCGTGCAGCAGCACGACACAGTCCGCCGCCCGCGCGGGCAGCACGACACAGTCCGCCGCCCGCGCGGGCAGCGACGACAGCATCAGAAACAGGGTGAGGAAAAGGGAACGCATACCTTTCCATATAAGGTTCCCGCCAAGGTGTAACAGATGCGTCTTGCCCTGACCCGACGGCATCACCAATCTGGCGCGCATGACCCGACCTGTTCGCCTTGCTGTCCGCGGCCTGCTGATGCGGGACGATCGGCTGTTGCTGGTCAACGCCTATGCCGGGCGCGATGATCTCTGGTGCGCTCCGGGCGGCGGTGTCGAGCCGCATCAGAGCCTGCCCGAGAACCTGGCCCGCGAGATATACGAGGAAACCGGCCTGACGGTCTCGGTCGGTGCGCCCTGCCTTGTGAACGAGTTTCACGATCCGACAGGCGATTTTCACCAGGTCGACATCTATTTCCGCTGCACACTGGTCGATGGCGACATTTCCCGGGATTGGCAAGACCCCGAGCGGATCGTCAGCCTGCGCCGCTGGGTCACGCGCGCCGAGATGGCCGGGATGCGCGTGAAACCCGAAAGTCTCGCCGCCGTGGCCTGGGGCGAGGGCATGGCGGCGGCCTATGATCCGCTGGAGCCGATCCTGCGGTAGAGCCCCTGGCGCAGGGGATTTTGCGGGACATCGAGGCGGGACGGATGGCGCCGCCAGTCAGTATCTCTGACAGACCAATGAAAAGGGGCGCCCGGCAGGCGCCCCTTCCTTGATCGGCAGTTTCGAAACAGGGCGCTTGGATAGTCGGCTGCGCCGAGATCCCGCGTCCGCGTTGCGAACGTCGAAACTCCTTGCGGAAACTTCGACTTACATCATGCCGCCCATGCCGCCCATGTCGGGCATGCCGCCGCCACCGGCGCCGCCGCCGTCGTCCTTGGACGGCTTGTCGGCGATCATGGCCTCGGTGGTGATCAGCAGACCAGCGATGGACGAGGCGTCCTGCAGCGCGGTGCGCGCCACCTTGGCCGGGTCGATCACGCCGAACTTGAACATGTCGCCATATTCGTCGGTCTGGGCGTTGTAGCCGAAGGACTTGTCGTCGGACTCGCGGATCTTGCCAGCGACGACCGAACCGTCAACACCGGCATTCTCGGCGATCTGGCGCAGCGGCGTCTCGAGTGCCTTGCGCACGATGTCGATGCCACGGGTCTGGTCGATGTTCTCGCCTTCCAGCCCTTCGAGCGCCTTGGCCCCCTGGACCAGCGACACACCACCGCCGACGACAATGCCTTCCTGGACGGCCGCGCGGGTCGCGTTGAGCGCGTCGTCGACGCGGTCCTTGCGCTCCTTGACCTCGGTCTCGGTCATGCCGCCGACACGGATGACAGCCACACCGCCGGCCAGCTTGGCCACGCGTTCCTGCAGCTTCTCGCGGTCGTAGTCCGAGGTGGTTTCCTCGATCTGGGTGCGGATCTGACTGACGCGGGCCTCGATCTCGGCGGAGTCACCGTTGCCTTCGATGATCGTGGTCTCGTCCTTGGAGATGTCGATCTTCTTGGCCTGGCCCAGCATG
The DNA here is from genome assembly GCF_047086965.1 of Roseovarius halophilus (ex Wu et al. 2025). NCBI lineage: Bacteria > Pseudomonadati > Pseudomonadota > Alphaproteobacteria > Rhodobacterales > Roseobacteraceae > Roseovarius > Roseovarius halophilus (ex Wu et al. 2025). The sequence goes on from NZ_JBKOTX010000050.1 coordinate 8,989, forward strand.
TCCATGGTGACATTCTCGAGCTTCATCCCGAGATCCTCGGAGATGACCTGCCCGCCGGTCAGGATCGCGATGTCCTGCAGCATGGCCTTGCGGCGATCGCCGAAGCCCGGTGCCTTGACGGCGGCGATCTTCAGGCCGCCACGCAGCTTGTTGACCACCAGGGTTGCCAGGGCTTCGCCCTCGACATCCTCGGCAATGATCAGCAGCGGCTTCTGGGACTGGATGACCTGCTCGAGCAGGGGAACCATCGGCTGCAGGCTGGAGAGCTTCTTCTCGTGCAGCAGGACCAGGCAGTCTTCCAGTTCGGCGACCATCTTGTCGGAGTTGGTCACGAAGTAGGGCGACAGGTAACCGCGGTCGAACTGCATGCCCTCGACCACGTCGGTCTCGGTCTCGGTGCCCTTGTTTTCCTCGACGGTGATGACGCCGTCGTTGCCGACCTTCTGCATGGCGTCGGCGATCATCTGGCCGATCTCCTTCTCGCCATTCGCCGACACGGTGCCGACCTGGGCGACTTCCTCGGAGTTCTCGACCTTGCGGGCGGCGGCCTTGATGGCCTCGACGACCTTGGTGGTGGCCAGGTCGATGCCGCGCTTGAGGTCCATCGGGTTCATCCCGGCAGCCACGGCCTTGGTGCCTTCCTTGACGATGGACTGGGCCAGCACCGTTGCGGTGGTGGTGCCGTCGCCGGCCTCGTCATTGGTGCGGTTGGCCACTTCCTTGACCATCTGCGCGCCCATGTTCTCGAACTTGTCTTCCAGCTCGATTTCCTTGGCCACGGAAACACCGTCCTTGGTGATGCGGGGCGAACCGAAGGACTTTTCCAGGACCACGTTGCGGCCCTTGGGACCAAGGGTCACCTTCACGGCATCGGCCAGCACGTTCACGCCGCGCAGCATGCCGGTGCGGGCATCGGTATCGAATTTGACGTCTTTTGCGGACATTGTCGCGTTCCTCGTCTTTGTTGCTTGTTGTCGGGGGGTAGGCGGTGCCTCAGGCCATGACGCCGAGGATGTCGCCTTCCTTCATGATGAGCAGCTCTTCACCATCAACGGTGATCTCGGTGCCGGACCACTTTCCGAAGAGGATCTTGTCACCCTCGGAGACGTCCATCTTGATGCGGTCGCCATCGTCATCGCGGGCGCCGGCGCCAACGGCCACGACTTCGCCCTCCTGGGGCTTTTCCTTGGCGCTATCGGGGATGATCAGGCCCCCGGCGGTCGTGTCGTCGCTTTCCACGCGGCGCACGAGCACCCGGTCATGAAGCGGTTTGAAAGCCATATCAGTAGCTCCTCAGCTAGACTTGTTCTCGTTCGTCCCTCTCGGGCGTTATCACTCACTCAGGGCGAGTGCTAACTGCAGGGAGGTAGGCAAGAGCCGGAGCAGTGTCAACGGGGTGCCGCGACAAAAACAGCGCCACGCAGGACGAAAGGACAGTTTGCAGGACGAAAGGACAGTTTGGTGACGAATCCCGGTATCGCGCACGATGGAGGCGCGCGTAACATCGTGCAAACGCCGTGCCACAGGCGGCCGGAGAACCGGTGCCGCGTCGGCTGATTGCCGCCCTGCTGACCTGCCTTGCCCTGCCGCTGGCCGCCCAGTGCCAGGGGCAGGGCCTTCAAAAGATTGGCCGTGGACCCCACGTCATGGGGCAACGCACCGCTAGAAAGGGAGGCCCACCATGGACCCCACATCTCGCCGCACCGTCCCCGTGAACCTGCGCCAGAGCGGCGCGCCCCGCGTCGACATGCTGATCGGCACCCGGGTCCGCAAGTCACCCTTCTGGCACAAATCGGTGGAACATGGCGTGCGCGCCGTCACCGTCTACAATCGTATGTATCATCCCCGCATCTACTTCTCGCAGGACGAGGGCGGGCTGCTGGGCGAATACGACTACCTGACCCGTCACGTGACCCTGTGGAACGTGGCCGTCGAGCGCCAGATCCAGATCAAGGGCCCCGATGCCACCGCCTTCGTGGATTTCCTCGTCACCCGCGCCATGGCCGGCGACAGGGAACTGGCCCCGGGCAAGGCGCGCTACGTGATCCTGTGCAACCGCGACGGCGGCATCGTGAACGACCCGGTCCTGTTGCGGATCGCCGAGGACGAATATTGGCTGTCGATCTCGGATTCCGACGTCGCGCTCTGGGCGCAGGGGGTAAATGTTTCCGGCCGCTTCGACGCCACGGTCCGGGAACTGGACGTGGCCCCGGTGCAGTTGCAGGGCCCCGACAGTGCCGCCGTGCTGCAGGACGCCGGGGTCGATGGCGTGGCGGAGATGAAATTCTTCAACCTGATGGAAACCACGCTTTTCGGCTGCGATGTCGTCATTTCCAAGACCGGGTTCTCGGGCGAAGAGGGCTTCGAGATCTACCTGCGCAACGCCACCCGCGATGCCGACGCGCTCTGGGATGGGCTGGTCGCGGCGGGGGCCCCTTATCATCTGCGGGTGATCGCGCCCAACCACATCAGCCGCATGGAGGCCGGGATCCTGTCCTACGGCCAGGACATGGATCTGGAGACAACGCCCTACGAGGTCGGGCTGGAGTGGCAGGTAAACCTGGACAAGGCCGACTTCATCGGCAAGGCCGCGCTGGAGGAGATCGCCGCGCGCGGCGTCAGCCACAAGCTCACCGGGCTGACCTTCGGCGGCCGCAAGATCGACTGGTACAACGCCGATTTCTGGCCCGTCCTGGACCCGGAGCAGCAAGAGGAGATCGGCTATGTCACCTCTGCGTTCCACTCGCCCGGGATCGGCACGAATATCGCCTATGCCCGCGTGCCGGCGGCCCGCGCGACGCCGGGCCAGTCGCTGCTGGTCAAGACACCCGGCGCGGTCGAGCCGATCCCCGCCCAGACCTGTGCAACACCCTTCACCATGCCAGAACGGGGGATGAACAGACCGGTCGGGATGGGCGGCGCCCCGAAACGGTGATGCCCCGACAGGGGCTGGCGAGCACCGGATGGGCAGGACACGCAGCCTGACAAGGCCGCAATGCCTTCGACGCCGGCGCAACAAGGACAACTGCTCGCGCAGCGGGCGGAGTTCGCGTCAGTCGATATGCGGCCTGGCGCGTCCTGCCTCCTTACGCATCGCCCCAATCTTTCAAACCCTGCCGGCCTTCGGCACTCAATCCGTAGACACCGCGCGTGACCCGCTCGAACCAGCCGTAGTGATTGTCGGCCATGATTCGCGTGGCTTGCGGCACCTCGGCCCCGTCGGCCACGATCGCCCCGCGCGACGGGCCATGGACGGCCAGGAACCTTGCGCAGGCCAGGGCATCCTGCCGGTAGCCGGTGACAAGGCCATGCCGCGTCGCCCCGCCTGCGTTGGGGTCGCCTCGCAGACGCTCGAAATCCCGCAACAGCCGCGCCGCCTTCTGCCTGGACTTGCGCGGGCGAAACGGGCCGGGATCGGCCATGACCTCGACCAAGCCATCCCGGGGCCGCACGAAGATCACCCCCAGCCCCAGCATCCGCGCCATACGGACGTTCTCTTTCGCATTGCGCTTGGGCTTTGGCACGGCGACATAGACAAGATCGCTGACCGCCTGCCGCGCGATGGCCTGATGAAACAGCGCCAGCGAGAAGCCGGTCTTCAACTCGACGATCAGCGGCGCCTCGTCGCCGCGCCGGGCCACGATATCGGCGGCGCCGACCTCGCCCTTGACCGTGTAGCCCTGCGCCTGCAGATACGCCTTGACGGGGGGGTACAGGTCGCTCTCACGCACGCGGCGGCCGCACCCTGTGGCCCCGATGCAAGACCTGACACTCTGCCGCGTGACAGTCCAAACCATCCCCCCTATAAGGCCCGCGAATTCACCTGAACCACGGGCTTATCAATAATGACCACACTCGTTTTCGGCCACAAGGCCCCCGACACCGACTCCACCGGCGCGCCGCTGATCTGGGCTTGGTACCTCTCCGAGGTCAAAGGCGAGGATGCCAAGGCGGTCCTGCTGGGCCAGCCCAATACCGAGGCGGCCTTCGTCCTGTCCCGCTGGGGCTATGACACCCCCGAGATCATCGCGGACGTGGCCGACGACCAGCCCTGCGTCATCGTGGACACCAACAACCCCGCCGAACTGCCCGCCAATATCAACGGCGCCGACGTGCAGGCGATCATCGACCATCACAAGCTGGTCGGCGGGCTGGAAACCAGGGGACCGATCAACATCACGATCAGTCCGCTGGCCTGCTCCGCCACCATCATGCACACCCTGATGGGCCCCGATGCCGACAAGCTGACCGACCCGGTCAAGGGGCTGATGCTGTCGTGCATCCTGTCGGACACGCTGGAATTCCGCAGCCCCACCACCACGGATCAGGACAAGGCGCTGGCCGAAAGCCTCGCCGCCGACCTGGGCCTGGATCTGACCGACTACGCCGCCGAGATGTTCGCGGCCAAGTCCGATGTCTCGGCCTTTTCCGATGCCGAGCTGATCCGCATGGACTCCAAGGAATACGAGGTCTCGGGCACCAAATTCCGCGTCTCGGTCCTTGAAACCACCGCGCCCGAGATGCCGCTGGGGCGCAAGGACAGCCTGATAGCCAGCATGGCGGACGTCGCCGCCGAGGATGGCGTTGACGAGGTGCTGCTCTTCGTCGTCGACATCCTGCGCGAAGAAGCGACGCTGCTGGTGCCCAACGACACCGTCAAGACCGTCGCTGAAAAGAGCTTTGGCGCCACGGTAGAGGGCGACACCGTGGTTCTGCCCGGCGTCATGTCGCGCAAGAAGCAGATCATCCCCAACCTGGCGCTGTAATCCGGGCCGGGTCAGCTACAACACCCCCGCCGGGCGAGGCGCGGCGGGGATTTCCTGGTCCGGGTTGCGCAGCGGGGGCTGAGCTAGACATCCTGCGCCCATGCGCCGTTGCGGAAGACCGGCACGCGGGTGCCGTCGGGCTTGATCCCGTCGATATCGGTCTCCGGCCCGCCGATCATCCAGTCGACGTGGATCAGGCTGCTGTTGCCACCACCCGCCGTGACCTTGGCCGGGTCGCTGGCGATCTCGTCCACGAAGCAGTCGGAATAGCACTGGCCCTGCGCGATGTGGCAGGCGGCGTTCTCGTCATAGAGCGTGTTGAAGAACAGCAGCCCCGATTGCGAGATGGGCGAGCCGTGCGGCACAAGCGCCACCTCGCCCAGCCGCGCCGCGCCTTCGTCGGTGTCGATCAGCTTTTTCCAGCTCGCCTCGCCCTCGCTGGCCGACGCCTCGACGATCCGGCCCGCTTCGAAGCGCACCTCTATATTCTCGATCGGCGTGCCCTGGTAGACCAGCGGTTTCGACGCGCGGGCGACGCCATCGACCCGGTCCTTGTGCGGGGTGGTAAAGACCTCTTCGGTGGGGATATTGGGGTTGCAGGTGATGCCGTTCTTGGCCTGCGAGGCGCCGCCCTTCCATTCATGCCCCTCGGCCAGGCCCACTGTCAGGTCGGTGCCGCCGCCAGTGAAATGCAGCGCGCTGAAGGCCTGGTCGTTCAGCCACTCGGTGCGGGCGCGCAGCTTGGCGTTATGGGCCTGCCATTCGGCCACGGGATCGTCCCGATCCACGCGGGAGGCGGCAAAGATCGCATCGGCCAGTTTCGCCACGGCCTCGTCCTCGGAGAGGTCGGGAAAGACCTGCCGCGCCCAGGCCCTGCCCGGGTAGCTGACGATGTTCCAGTTGATTTCGAAATTGACGATCCTCTCTTTCGCGGGCTTCGAGGCCGCCGAACTGGCCTTGGCCACCCGCGCGGCCCTGTCCGGGTCCTGCCCCTTCAGAAGCAGCGGGTTGTCGGCAGAAATGGCCAGCCGCGCGGCATTGTTCGCAAAGGCCTCGGCCATGCCGTTGTACAGCCAGCCGGGCGCCGAGTCGAAAGCGGCATCGTGGCCATGTTCGAACCGCGCCAACGTCACCTCCTCGTCCGACAGGATCGGCGTCACGTTGGCCGCCCCGGCCCGGTAGGCCGCCGCCGCGATGCGCCGGACCAGCGGCAACGCCTCGACCGGGGCGGTCAGGACAAGCTCCTGGCCGGGCTGCAACCCCAGACCAACCTGCACGGCCACCTCGGCCAGCTTGTCCAGTTTCACTGTGTCGAAAGGCAGGTCTGCGTCACTCATGGGGGCCTCGTGTGCGGGAAATGGAAGCCTGAACATATGCAGTGGATCGGCACAGTCCACCCTGCCCCTTTCCTCCGGTCGGCAAAACGGGCTATCTCGGCGCAAATCCCCTGCCCGAAAGCACCCCATGACCGAGATCATCCAGACATTCGCCGACATCTCCGACAATTACGACGTGGCGTTCGTCGATCTCTGGGGCTGCATGCACGATGGCGTGCAGGCCTTTCCAGAGGCGGTGGCCGCCATGCAGGGGTTCCGCGCGCGCGGCGGCAAGGTGGTCCTTGTGACCAACGCTCCGCGGGCCCGTGGCCCCGTCGAACACCAGATCAGAGGCCTGGGCATCCCCGAAGACGCCTGGGACAGCATCGCCACCAGTGGCGACAGCGCCCGCGCGGCGATGTTCAGCGGCGCCGTGGGCCGCAAGGTCTGGTTCATGGGCGAAGAGCACGACTGGTCCTTCTTCGAGCCACTGCAGATCATCGAAGACCCGGTCGAGATCGAGGTGGTCGAGCTGGACGAGGCCGAGGGGATCGTCTGCTGCGGGCCGTTCGATCCGCATGCGGACCCGGCGGTCAACCGGCCGCAGTTCCTCTATGCCAAGCAGAAGGGCCTGAAACTGCTCTGCGCCAATCCCGACATGGTGGTGGACCGCGGCGGTGCGCGGGAATGGTGCGCCGGTGCGCTGGCCGCGCTATATACCGAGATGAGCGGCGAGAGCCTTTACTTCGGCAAGCCGCATCCGCCCATCTACGATCTGGCCCGGCGCCGCCACGCGGCCCTGCCGGGGGCCATCGACGCGCCCCGCATCATTGCCATCGGCGACGGGATTCGCACCGATATCCTGGGCGCCCAGCAAGAGGATATCGACAGCCTCTTCATCACCGGCGGGCTGGCCGCGAAAGAGACCAAGACCGGCGACGCCCCGGACCCCGAGGCCCTGAAGGCCTATGCGGAACGGGAGATGGTGCAGCCGACCCATGCGATCGGCTTCTTGCGATAAGGAAAATTCTCCCTTGAATTTTCTGCGTTTGCGAAGTAACAAAATTTCACACCACGACAAGTGGGGGATGTTTTGTTGCCCGAGGAACGCGAAATGCTCGACAACCTGCCGCGCGGAACGATCTGCATCGAGGATATCGAGATCGGCATGGTCCGGTCGCTGTCCAAGACCATCACCGACCAGGACATCGAGATGTTCGCGGCCGTCTCGACCGACCACAACCCGGTACACCTCGACGATGCCTATGCCCGCGACACGATCTTCGAGGGGCGCATCGCCCACGGGATGCTGACCGCTGGCCTTGTCTCGGCGGTGATCGGGGAACAGCTGCCCGGGCACGGCACGGTCTACCTTGGCCAGACGATGAAATTTCTCGGCCCCGTCCGCCCCGGAGATCGCGTGACCGCCGAGGTCGAGGTGACCGAGATCGAACCGGGAAAGCGCCGGGTCACCCTGGACACCCGATGCCTTGTCGCGGGCAAGAAGGTCGTGACCGGCGAGGCCAAGGTCCTGGCCCCGTCGGCCAAGTTCGACTGACGTCGTTACCAAGGGCAAAGCGCCGCCTTGCCTCTGCCGTCGCACCGCGCTACCCGTCGCCCATGCGCATCACCCGCGACATAGATTTCGTTCCGCCCGAGGACAAAGGCGCCTCGGTGGCGATCGGCAATTTCGACGGGGTCCACCTGGGCCACCAGGCGGTGATCGACCTTGCGCGTCGCGAGGACGCACCGCTGGGCGTGCTCACCTTCGAGCCGCACCCCCGCGAGGTGCTACGCCCCGAAACCCCGCCCTTTCGGCTGATGAATGCCGAGACCCGCGCACACCGGCTGGAAAAGATCGGGGTGGACCATCTGTACGAACTGCCCTTCACCGCGGCCATTTCCGAGCTGACCGACCGCGGCTTTGCCGAACAGATCCTGCGCGACAGTCTCGGGGTGGCCCATGTGGTGGTGGGCGAGGACTTCTGCTTCGGCAAGGGCCGGACGGGGAATGCCGCGGGCCTTCAGCGCTACGGTGCCGAAATGGGATTCGGCGTCACCATCGCCCCGATGCTGCGCACCGCCTCGGGGGCGGCCTCCTCCACCGCGATCCGCACCGCCCTAGGCGATGGCAAGCCGCGTGTGGCGGCCGAGATGCTGGGCCATTGGCACCGCATCGACGGCCCGGTGATCCAGGGCGACCAGCGCGGCCGCGACCTGGGCTATCCCACCGCCAACATGTCCATAGACGGGCTGCACCCGCCGAAATTCGGCGTCTACGCCGTGCTGGTCGAGGTTCTGGATGGCCCCCACATGGGGCGCTATCAGGGCGCCGCCTCGATCGGGGTGAAGCCGACCTTCGGCGTCAACCGGGCCAATTGCGAGACATTCCTGTTCGATTTCGCAGGCGACCTCTACGGCGCGCATCTGAGTGTCGCACTGGTGGATTTCCTGCGCGGCGAAGACTCCTTCGACGGGGTCGAGGCCCTGATTGCCCAGATGGACGCCGACTGCGCCCGCGCCAGGGACATCCTTGCCCATGTCTGATCCGATCAAGCGCGACGGGCTGCGGCGCGAATTCTGGTCGCGCGTGCCGATGCACAAGATGACCGGTGCCGAATGGGAGGCGCTTTGCGACGGCTGCGGCAAGTGCTGCCTGAACAAGCTGGAGGACGCCGACACCGGCGAGGTCGCCCTGACCCGCGTCGCCTGCCGCCTGCTGGACGACAGCACCTGCCGCTGCACCCAGTATGACATCCGCCACCAGTTCGTCCCCGATTGCATCCGCCTCACGCCGGAGACCATCAAGCAGCACATGTACTGGCTGCCCCGGACCTGCGCCTATCGACTGGTCTACGAGGGGCGCGACCTGTTTCACTGGCATCCGCTGATCTCGGGCGATCCGCAGACGGTCCACGATTCCGGCGTCTCGGTGCAGGATCTGACGGTCAGCGAATTCGAAACCCCCGACGAAGACTGGGAAGACCACATCATCGAGGAGCCGCTTTAGATGTTCTTTGCCTCAGACAACGGCGGCCCCGCCCACCCTTCGGTGATCGAGGCCCTGTCGCGCGCCAACGACGGCCATACCAGCGCCTATGGCGTGGAACCGGGCATGGAACGCGTGCGTGACCGCCTGCGCGAGATTTTCGAGGCGCCGCAGGCCGCCGTCTATCTTGTCGCCACGGGCACGGCGGCCAATGCGCTGGCGCTGGCCACGATGTCGCGCCCCTGGGAGACGGTGTTCTGCACCGCGATGGCCCATATCAACGAGGACGAGTGCAACGCGCCCGAATTCTATTCCGGCGGTGCCAAGCTGACCCTTGTGGGCGACAAGAACGCCAAGATGGACCCGAACGCCCTGCACGCGGCGATTGCCGCCGAAGAAAGCCGCGGCGTCCATGGGCCCCAGCGCGGGCCGGTTTCGATCACCAACGCAACCGAAAAGGGCACCGTCTACACACCGGCAGAGATTGCCGCGCTGACAGGTGTGGCCCGCGAATTCGGGCTTCAGACCCATCTCGACGGGGCGCGCTTTGCCAATGCGCTGGTTTCTCTGGACTGCACCCCGGCGGAAATGACCTGGAAGGCGGGCGTCGATGCGGTCAGTTTCGGCGGCACCAAGAACGGGCTGATGGGGGCCGAGGCGGTGATCCTGTTCGATCCCGAGACCGCCTGGGAGTTCGAGTTGCGCCGCAAGCGCGGGGCGCATCTCTTTTCCAAGCATCGCTACCTGTCAGCCCAGATGGAGGCCTATCTCGCCGACGACCTCTGGCTCGAGATGGCGCGCCGCGCGAATGCGACCTGCGCGCATCTCGCCGAAGGCATGCGACAGCAAGACAGCGTTGAATTCCTGCACGAACCGGCCGCGAACATCATATTCGCACGCTTTCCGCGCCGCCTGCACAAGCGGCTGCTGGAGGCCGGGGCCTATTACTACATCTGGGACGGCGACCCGGACGCGGGCGACCCGGAGGAACCGCTGACCGGGCGCCTCGTCTGCGACTGGTCCATCGGCACCGAAGGCGCGGATGCCTTCCTGTCGGCCATGCGGGGCTAGAGCTTGCCCGCCAGGTGCAGGTCAAGGTCGTCCAGCCGGTCCTGGCCCCAGAACAGCTCGTCCCCGACGGCATAGAAGGGCGAACCGAAAACGCCCCGCGCGACGGCCTCTTCAAGGTTGGCAGCATAGGTCTCGGCCCCGCTCAGAAGCCCGCTGTCAGCCAGCCCCGGATCGAAACCCGCCTGCGCCAACGCCGCGCGGATCACGCCATCATCGGCCACGTCCTTTTCCTCGGCCCAGCAGGCGCGCAGGATCGCATGGACCAGTCCGCCCAGATCGCCGCCTCCGGCACTCTGCGCGGCGATGATCGCATAGGACGACGGCGCCGGGTTGGCCGGGAAATGCGCGGGCTTGAGGGTGATCGGCAGTCCGGCCTTCACGGCCGACCGGCGCATGTCCTGCAAGCGGTAATCCTGCCGGTTAGGGTGGCGCTCGCCCGGGGGCGTGCCGCCGGTGCGCGCGAACAGCGCCATGATGTCGAGCGGCTTGTAGGCCACCGTCGCGCCATGCCGCGCGGCAATCTCTTCCACCCGGGTGCCCGCCAGGTAGGTGAAGGGCGAGATCGTCGTGAAATAGTAATCAATCTGCGGCATTTGCCCCGCGCCTTCCCATGGTTTCTTTGCCCGAGGGTAGACCCATGCTAAGCGGTGTCAACGTCACGAATCTGTCACCTCGGGGTCCTGCCACATGCCGAATATCGTCGAGCCCAAGCTTATCTCGGGCAATGCCAACATGCCGCTTGCCCAGTCCGTCGCCCGACGGATGTCCATGCATCGCGGGATCAACGTCGGGCTGGTCGATGCCCGGGTCGAACGGTTCAACGACGGCGAGATCTTCGTCGAGGTCTTCGAGAACGTCCGCGGCGAGGACATGTTCGTCATCCAGCCCACCTCGAACCCCGCCAACGACAACCTGATGGAACTGCTGATCATCTGCGACGCCCTGCGCCGATCCTCGGCAAGCCGCATCACGGCGGTGATCCCGTATTTCGGCTATGCCCGCCAGGATCGCCGCACCAAGGCCCGCACGCCGATTTCGGCCAAGCTGGTCGCGAACATGCTGGTCGAGGCCGGGGTGGAACGCATCCTGACCATGGACCTGCACGCGGCCCAGATCCAGGGTTTCTTCGATATCCCTGTCGACAACCTCTATGCCAGCCCGATCTTCGCCCTGGACATCCAGCACAATTTCAAGGGCGCCGAGGATGTCATGGTGGTCAGCCCCGACGTGGGCGGCGTGGCCCGCGCGCGCGAATTGGCCCAGAGGATTAATGCGCCGCTGGCCATCGTCGACAAGCGCCGCGAGAAACCCGGCGAAATCGCCGAGATGACCGTCATCGGCGACGTGCGCGGCAAGAAATGCATCATCGTGGATGACATCTGCGATACCGCAGGAACCCTGTGCAAGGCCGCCGAAGTGCTGACGGAACATGGTGCCACCGAGGTGCATTCCTATATCACCCATGGCGTCCTCTCGGGCCCGGCCGTCGAGCGGATCACCAATTCGGTGATGAAGTCGCTGGTCATCACCGACAGCATCCAGGCCACCAAGTCAGTGATGGATTGCCCCAATATCCGCACCGTGCCCACCGCGCCGATGTTCGCCCAGGCGATCCTGAACATCTGGAACGGGACCAGCGTGTCCTCGCTTTTCGATCACGAAACGCTGACGCCGATCTACGAAGGCATGTACACGATGCTCTGATCCCGGGCGTCGAACCACGTCGGCCTTTCGTCCGCGCCGCGTCGACGCGGCGCGAGTCGGCCAGTTAAACCGGATTGCGGCCTAGAGGTCTGGGCGTTTGGGGCTCAACCCGATATGATCGCCGATGGCCACCATGTCGGAAAGCAGCTTGGCCGCGTCATCGACCGGCCCCGGCTCGTTCTGGAAGGCTTCCCGGGCTTGGTCGTAGGCCCTTTGCGCCTCGTCGACGAGGCGCTCGTAGACCTCTTGGGTCATCTCGCCGCGCGGCAGGGCCTTCTCGGCCAGCACCGTGATTCCGTCGGAGTTGATCTCGGCAAAGCCGCCCGAGACGACGTAATCGTCCGACCCGCCGCGGTGGGTGACCGTCAGCAGCCCCGGCCGCAGCGTGGTGATGGTCGGGGCATGATCGGCCATGGCCGTCATGTCCCCGTCCGCGCCGGGAATGCGCACCTCGGTCGCCTCGAGCTGCGCAAGGCGCCGCTCGGGGCTGACGAGGTCGAAGTGAAGCGCGTCGTTTGCCATGAGGGCTCCTTATGCCGCGTCTGCGGCCAGTTTCTCGGCCTTGGCGACCACGTCCTCGATGCCGCCAACCATGTAGAAGGCGCCTTCGGGCAGGTGGTCGTATTCACCCGACACCACCGCCTTGAACGACTCGATGGTGTCCTCGAGCGAGACCTGGATGCCGTCGGAGCCGGTGAAGACCTTGGCGACGTCGAAGGGCTGGCTGAGGAAACGCTCGATCTTGCGGGCGCGGGCCACGGTCAGCTTGTCGTCCTCGCTCAGCTCGTCCATGCCGAGGATCGCGATGATATCCTGCAGCGCCTTGTAGCGCTGGAGGATGCCCTGCACCTCGCGGGCGACCTCGTAGTGTTCTTCGCCGACGATCTGCGGGTCCATGAGGCGCGAGTTGGAGTCGAGCGGGTCAACCGCCGGATAGATGCCTTTTTCCGAGATCGCACGGTTGAGAACCGTGGTCGCGTCGAGGTGGGCGAAGGTCGTGGCCGGCGCGGGGTCGGTCAGGTCGTCCGCGGGCACATAGACGGCCTGGATCGAGGTGATCGACCCAGACTTCGTCGAGGTGATGCGTTCCTGCATCTGGCCCATGTCGGTGGCTAGTGTCGGCTGATAGCCCACAGCCGAGGGAATGCGGCCCAGAAGCGCCGAAACCTCGGACCCGGCCTGTGTGAAACGGAAGATGTTGTCGACGAAGAACAGCACGTCGGTGCCGGACTGGTCGCGGAACTGCTCGGCCAGGGTCAGGCCGGTCAGGGCGACGCGGGCCCGGGCCCCCGGCGGTTCGTTCATCTGGCCGTAGACCAGGGCCACCTGGCTTTCGGGCAGATTGTCGGGCTTGATGACGTTGGATTCGATCATCTCGTGATAAAGGTCGTTGCCCTCGCGGGTCCGCTCGCCGACGCCGGCGAAGACCGAATACCCCGAGTGGACCTTGGCGATGTTGTTGATCAGCTCCATGATGAGAACCGTCTTGCCAACACCTGCGCCGCCGAACAGGCCGATCTTGCCCCCCTTGGCGTAGGGTGCCAGCAGGTCGATGACCTTGATGCCCGTCACCAGGATCTCGGACTCGGTGGACTGTTCCTGGAATTCCGGGGCCTGCGCGTGGATCGGGCGCATCTCGGTTGTGTCGACCGGGTCGCCCTCGTCCACGGGTTCGCCTATGACGTTGAGAATGCGGCCCAGGGTGGCGTCGCCCACCGGCACCGAGATCGGCGCGTCGGCGTCGGTGACCTCTTGCCCGCGGACCAGGCCCTCGGTGGCGTCCATCGCGATGGTGCGCACGGTGCTCTCACCGAGGTGCTGGGCCACTTCGAGAACCAGCTTCTTTCCGTGGTTGTCCGTGGTCAGCGCGTTCAGGATCGCCGGGAGGTGATCGTCGAACTGCACGTCCACGACAGCGCCAATCACCTGGGTGATCTTGCCTTTTGCGTTTGCCATTGTCGTTTCTCCGGTTCTCTTAGAGCGCCTCGGCGCCCGAAATGATTTCAATCAGCTCGTTGGTGATGACGGCCTGGCGCGAGCGGTTGTACTGGATCGTGAGATTGTCGATCATCTCGCCAGCATTGCGGGTCGCGTTGTCCATCGCGCTCATCCGGGCGCCCTGTTCCGACGCGCCGTTTTCCAGCAGGGCCGCGAAGATCGCCGTGGCGACACCACGCGGCAGCAGGTCGGCCAGGATCTCTTCCTCGCCGGGCTCGTAATCGTAGAGCGTGCCGCCCGCGGCCTCGGTGCCCTCGGGCACCTCGAAGGGGATCACCTGATGCGCCTGCGGGTTCTGGGTGACGACATTCACGAACTCCGAATAGAAGATCGTCGCCACGTCGAAATCCCCGTTGTCGAAACGGCTCAGAACATCGCGCGCGATTTCCTGGGCGTTCTCGTAGGCAACGTGCTTGACCTCGGTCAGGTCGACGTGGCCGACGAAATGGTCGCCCCAGTCACGCCGCAGCGCGTCGCGGCCCTTCTTGCCAACGGTCAGGATTTTGACGGTCTTGCCCTGGTCGCTGAGCTGCCGCGCCCTGGTGCGGGCCAGTTTTGCGATATTGGCGTTGAAGCCGCCACAAAGGCCGCGCTCGGCGGTCATGACCACCAGCAGGTGGGTCTGGTCGCTGCCGGTCCCGCGCAACAGCACCGGCGCGCTGTCGCTGTCGCCCACGCTTGCCGCAAGGCCGGCCATGACCGCGTTGAAGCGGTCAGCGTAGGGCCGCGCCGCTTCGGCCGCATCTTGTGCCCGCCGCAGTTTCGCGGCGGCCACCATCTGCATGGCCTTGGTGATCTTGCGGGTCGACTTGACCGACTCGATCCTGTTTTTCAGGTCCTTGAGACTTGGCATAAGCCTGTCTCCTTTCCGGTTCGGTTCAAGTCAGATCAGGCGAAGTCCTTGGCGAACTCGTCGATCGCGCCCTTGAGCTTGTCCTCGGCCTCGCCCTTGATCTTGGGGTCCTCGTTGGTGATGAAATCCAGTACATCCTTGCGCTTGGTGCGCAGGAAATGCAGCATGTCCTTCTCGAAGCGGCCCACGTCCGACACGGCCAGATCATCCAGATAGCCCTGGGTACCCGCGTAGATGACGCAGACGATCTCGGCATTGGTCAGCGGCGAATACTGCGGCTGCTTCATCAGCTCCGTCAGGCGCGCACCTCGGTTCAGCAACTTCTGCGTGGCGGCGTCGAGATCCGAGCCGAACTGCGCGAAGGCGGCCATTTCGCGATACTGCGCCAACTCCAGCTTGACCGGGCCAGCCACGGATTTCATCGCGCTGGTCTGCGCCGAAGAGCCGACACGCGACACCGACAGGCCGGTGTTCACGGCCGGGCGGATGCCCTGGTAGAACAGCTCGGTTTCCAGGAAGATCTGGCCGTCGGTGATCGAGATCACGTTGGTCGGAATGAAGGCCGACACGTCGCCGCCCTGAGTCTCGATGATCGGCAGGGCGGTCAGCGAGCCTGCGCCGTTGTCGTCATTGAGCTTGGCCGACCGCTCCAGCAGGCGCGAGTGCAGGTAGAAGACGTCGCCCGGGTAGGCTTCACGCCCCGGCGGGCGGCGCAGCAGCAGCGACATCTGGCGATAGGCGACGGCCTGCTTGGACAGGTCGTCGTAAACGATCAGCGCGTGGCGACCGTTGTCGCGGAAATGCTCGGCCATGGCGGTGGCGGCATAGGGCGCCAGGAACTGCATCGGCGCCGGGTCCGAGGCGGTCGCGGCGACTACGATGGAATACTCCAGCGCGCCGTTCTCCTCCAGCTTCTTGACCAGCTGCGCGACGGTGGACCGTTTCTGGCCCACGGCGACGTAGATGCAATAGAGCTTCTTGCTCTCGTCGTCGCCGGCGGCCTCGTTATAGACCTTCTGGTTGAGGATCGCGTCCAGCGCTACGGCTGTCTTGCCGGTCTGGCGGTCGCCGATGACCAGCTCGCGCTGGCCGCGGCCGATCGGGATCATCGAGTCCACGGCCTTGAGTCCCGTGGCCATGGGCTCGTGCACCGACTTGCGCGGAATGATGCCGGGGGCCTTTACGTCGGCGGCGGTGCGGCTGTCGGCCTCGACCGGGCCCTTGCCGTCCAGCGGGTTGCCCAGGCCATCGACCACGCGGCCCAGAAGCGCATCCCCGATGGGCACGTCCACGATGGCATTGGTCCGCTTGACCGTGTCGCCTTCCTTGATGGCCTGGTCCGACCCGAAGATCACGACGCCGACGTTGTCGTTTTCCAGGTTCAGGGCCATGCCTCGGATGCCGCCGGGAAATTCGACCATCTCACCGGCCTGGATGTTGTCGAGGCCATAGACGCGGGCGATCCCGTCGCCGACAGACAGCACGCGACCGACCTCGGCCACTTCGGCCTCTTGGCCGAAATTCTTGATCTGGTCCTTGAGGATCGCAGAAATCTCTGCAGCTTGGATCGCCATTACCGGGCCTCTTTCATGGTGTTCTGGAGTGCGGCGAGCTTGGACTTGATCGAGGTATCGATCATCTTCGAGCCCACCTTGACTACAAGACCGCCGATGAGGCTCTCATCGACGGTCGCATTTATCCGGACGTCGGCACCGACACGCTCTTTCAGCGTCTTGGCCAGCGCGTCGGACTGTTTCTGGGTCAGCGCCTTGGCCGAAGCAACGTCGGCGGTCACCTCGCCCTTTTCCTCGGCCAGCATGGCGCGCAGGGCCGACAGCATCTGCGGCACGACGAAAAGGCGGCGCTTGTCGGCCATCAGGGCCAGCGTGTTGGTCATCGTGTCCGACAGCGACATCTTCTTCGCGATGGCGGCGATCGCCTTGCCCTGAACGGCGCGCGAATGGATCGGCGAAGCGATCAGGGTGCGCAGGTCGGCGCTGTCACCCAATGCATCCGAGAGCGAGTCGATGTCGGTTTCGAGGGTCTGCAGGCCCTTGGCGTCCCCCTCCTTGCTGAGGTCGAAGACGGCTGTGGCATAGCGCTGCGCGATGCCGGTCGAGATCGAAGCTGGTTCGGACACGTCCACCCTTCCGATTTCCTGGCCCGCACGGACCACCCGTCAGAATGTCGGGGGTGTGAAGGCGGCGAGACTTGCCCGAGCAGGATGCAGCGGGCGCGAGATCAGGGCGGGATGTAGCAGAGGGTTTTTGGTGGGGCAACCTTCTTGCGCGGCTTTTCAGACGGGGCCAAAGCGGCCTCTGCAAAAGGTCTGCGCGGGGTGCGACGGTTTGCACCATCTCCGGGGCCTTGCGCCGGTCGTCGGCGGCACACGATCGTTTGCCGCCGTGAGCGCGCGGGCGCAGACGATTCCCCCGGATCAGCCAAGGCCGATCCACCGCCCCGAGGCCCCGGCGGGCTGCGGGCTGCCGTCGAGCACCGGCAGTGGGCGGCGCACCCGTTCGGCCAGCCCCGGCCCCGAGGGCGCGATCACCTGCTTGCTGGCCTCGACGATCAGCACACCGCCCGCCGCGAAAACCGGTAGATGGCGTCCGGCCGCCTCCAGCACCCGGCCAACGCGGCGCCAGGTGCGACGCCAGGACGGCGGCTGATAAAGCGTGGCGCACGCGCGCTCCGGCATGAACCCGGCACCGCGCAACTGCGAGTCCAGCTGCGACAGCGAATAGGGGCGGCCATAACCGAAGGGCGTTCGATCCGAACGCGACCAGAGCCCGCTGCGATTGGGCACGATGAAGACCGCCCGCCCGCCAGGACCGAGCACGCGGTAGCACTCGGCGAGGACGGCGGCGGGGCGATCCGAGGTTTCCAGCCCATGCAACAGCACCAGCTTGTCGACGCTACCGGTCGCCAGCGGCCAGAGATGTTCCTCGCACAGCACGCTGACATTGGGCTGGCCCGCGGGCCAGGACATCACGCCCTGCGGTCCAGGCATCAGGCCGATGACTCGGCGCGCCTCGCCCAGAAACGGCCGCAGCAAGGGCACCGCGAATCCGAAACCGGCCACGTTCTGGCCCTTGGCCTCGGGCCAGAGCCGCTGCAACTCGCCTCGGATCACCCCCTGCGCCGCGCGGCCCAGGGTGCTGCGGTAGTAGAATTCCCGGATGTCGTGAACGTCCAGATGCATTGAAGCGCTCGCCCGCGTCGGTCACACTCGGGACGACCTTATCAAGCGGAGGAGAAAACGCCATGCCCCTGGAGCTTGTCACCGTCCCCTGTCGGCAGGACAACTATGCCTTCCTCCTGCACGATTCCCAACGGGGCGAAACCCTGCTGGTGGACGCGCCCGAGACGGCACCGATCCGCGCCGCGCTTGATGCGCGCGGCTGGCGCGTGACGGACCTGCTGATCACCCATCACCACGGCGACCACGTCGAGGGCGTCGCCGACCTGCGTGCCGGGGCGCGAGTGATCGGGGCTGCAGCCGATGCCCGTCGCCTGCCCCCGCTGGATGTGGAGGTCGCCGAGGGCGATACCTTCACCACTTGCGGGGTCGAGGCGCGCGTGCTCGACGTCTCGGGGCACACCCGGGGCCATATCGCGGTATATGTGCCGGGCGCGGCAGCGGTCTTTACCGCCGACAGCCTGATGGCGCTGGGTTGCGGCCGCCTGTTCGAGGGCACCGCCGCCCAGATGTGGCAGAGCCTGCTGAAGCTGCGCGCCCTGCCCGATGACACGCGGGTCTGCTCGGGTCATGAATACACGGAAACGAACTATCGCTTCGCCCTGACCGTCGACCCGGACAACCCCGCCCTTCTGGCGCGCGGCAAGACCATCGCCACCGCTCGGGCCGAGGGGCGGCCGACCGTGCCCTCGACCCTGGCCGAGGAAAAGGCGACCAATCCGTTCCTGCGGGCCGATCAGCCCGACCTGAAGGCGGCGCTGGGGATGGAGGAAGCCAGCGCGGTGGACGTCTTCGCCGAGGTCCGCGCCCGGCGCGACCGTTTCCAATGAGGCTGCCTCGGTGCGTCATCTTCGCCCGGTTTTCGGGCGAAACCGGCCGGAACACGGCACATCGCACAGAAAGTGACCGGGTCCAGAGCAGATTTTTCTTGAAACCTGCGCCATGGAACCAAAACTTAAGACCATGAGGCCACGGTCGGATGCGGGGCCCGCCCCCGACGACCCCCGACAGAGGAGCACGCAACGTGCCATCTTTTTCGACAACACTAGAGCAGTCCATCCACGGCGCACTGGCGCTGGCCAATGCGCGACGCCACGAACTGGCCACGCTGGAGCACCTTCTGCTGGCCCTGATCGACGAACCAGACGCCGCGCGGGTCATGAAGGCCTGTTCGGTGGACCTCGACGCGCTGCGCAAGACGCTCGAGGATTTTATCGAGGATGACCTGTCCACCCTCGTGACCGAGGTCGAAGGGTCCGAGGCCGTGCCGACGGCAGCCTTCCAGCGCGTGATCCAGCGCGCGGCGATCCATGTCCAGTCCTCGGGCCGGACCGAGGTGACCGGTGCCAACGTGCTGGTCGCGATCTTCGCCGAGCGCGAATCCAACGCGGCCTATTTCCTGCAGGATCAGGACATGACGCGCTACGATGCGGTCAACTTCATCGCCCATGGCGTGGCCAAGGACCCGGCCTATGGCGAAAGTCGCCCCGTCACCGGGGCCGAACAGGTCGACGAGGACAGCACCCGCAGCGCAGCCCCCGAGGACAGCAAGGACGAATCCGCGCTGGCCAAGTATTGCGTGGATCTGAACGCGAAGTCACACGCGGGCGAGGTCGATCCGCTGATCGGCCGCGGTCACGAGGTCGAGCGCTGCGTGCAGGTGCTCTGCCGCCGCCGCAAGAACAACCCGCTTCTGGTGGGCGATCCGGGCGTGGGCAAGACCGCCATCGCCGAGGGCCTGGCCCGCAAGATCGTGGGCAACGAAGTGCCCGAGGTGCTGCGCGGCGCCACCATCTATTCGCTCGACATGGGCGCGCTGCTGGCCGGCACCCGCTATCGCGGCGATTTCGAGGAGCGCCTCAAGGCCGTCGTGCAGGAACTGGAAGAGCACCCCGATGCCGTGCTGTTCATCGACGAGATCCACACCGTGATCGGTGCAGGCGCCACCTCGGGCGGCGCCATGGATGCCTCGAACCTGCTCAAGCCCGCGCTGCAGGGCGGCAAGCTGCGCTGCATGGGCTCGACCACCTACAAGGAGTTCCGCCAGCACTTCGAGAAGGACCGCGCCCTGTCGCGCCGGTTCCAGAAGATCGACGTGACCGAACCCACGGTCGAGGACGCGGTGAAGATCCTTCAGGGCCTCAAGCCCTATTTCGAGAGCCACCACACGATCCGCTACACCCATGATGCGATCAAGACCGCGGTGGAACTGTCCGCGCGCTACATCAACGACCGCAAGCTGCCCGACAAGGCCATCGACGTCATCGACGAGGCCGGGGCCGCGCAACACCTCGTGGCCGAGAGCAAGCGGCGCAAGACCATCGGCCCGAAGGAGATCGAAGCGGTGGTTGCCAAGATCGCCCGGATTCCGCCCAAGAACGTCTCGAAGTCCGATGCCGAGGTGCTGCAGGATCTCGAAGGCTCGCTCAAGCGCGTGGTCTTCGGTCAGGACAAGGCCATCGAGGCGCTGTCCAGCGCGATCAAGCTGGCCCGCGCAGGCCTGCGCGAACCGGAAAAGCCCATCGGCAACTACCTGTTCGCGGGGCCGACCGGCGTCGGCAAGACCGAGGTCGCCAAGCAGTTGGCCGATACCCTCGGTGTCGAGATGCTGCGCTTCGACATGTCGGAATACATGGAAAAGCATGCGATCAGCCGCCTGATCGGCGCACCGCCGGGCTATGTTGGCTTCGACCAGGGCGGATTGCTGACCGATGGCGTCGACCAGAGCCCGCACTGCGTGCTGCTGCTCGACGAGATCGAGAAGGCGCACCCGGATGTCTACAACATCCTGTTGCAGGTGATGGACCATGGCCAGTTGACCGACCACAACGGCCGCACGACGGATTTCCGCAACGTGATCCTCATCATGACCTCCAACGCGGGCGCCGCCGAGCAGGCGCAAGAGGCCGTGGGCTTTGGCCGCGACCGCCGCGAGGGCGAGGATACTGCCGCGATCGAGCGGACCTTCACGCCGGAATTCCGCAATCGGCTGGACTCGGTCATCTCCTTCGGCGCACTGCCCAAGTCGGTGATCCTGCAGGTGGTCGAGAAGTTCGTGCTTCAGCTCGAGGCGCAGCTCATGGACCGCAACGTGTCCATCGATCTGACGCCCGAAGCCGCCGAATGGCTGGCCGAGAAGGGCTACGACGACAAGATGGGCGCGCGCCCGCTGGGCCGTGTCATCCAGGAGCACATCAAGAAGCCCCTGGCCGAGGAACTGCTCTTCGGCAAGCTGTCCAAGGGCGGTCTGGTCAAGGTCGGCGTCAAGGACGGCAAGCTGGACCTGACCTACGAGCCGCCCCAGAACCCGCGCCTGGGCGGCGACAAGCCGCGCCTGCTGACAGCAGAGTGACCGGTCGGCGATAACACCCCTTGCCCGGACTGGATGGACGCCCCCGCAATCACCTGCGGGGGCGTTCCTGTTTTTGCGGCCGGCATGGTTGATGCTGAATGGTCCGCACCCGAACGGCACGACCGCCGAGCTGGCAGCCCGCCAGCCCCCGGGTCATGGAATGCCGCCGGACCGCCTGGATGCGCTCCCCCCACGCCACGCTACGGAACGGCTTTGTCCCTCTTTTCGCCACAATGGCCGGGCACCGTCCAAGGCGATCCGCCTGCGCCGTTCCGGCCGGTCTCGCCTGCGGGTCAAACGTGCAACTGCCATAAGCGAGCCCGCCCCCATGAACATGCAGACCTCCGACATTACCGCCCCGCCCGCGCCGAAATCGCTGGAGGCCATGCAGCTGCCGCTGGTCATGATGCGCGACATCGTCCTCAAGACCATGTTCCGAAAGAACGTGGAAACCGTTTCGGACCTGGCCCGCGCGATCTGCCTGCCGGTTCCGGTCGCCCAGGAACTGCTCGACATGGCGCGAGGGCAGCAGTTGCTCGAAGCCACCGGCACGCTCAACGCCAACTCGGGCGACGAAATGGGCTACAAGCTGACGGAGACAGGCAAGGCCCGGGCGCTGGATGCGCTGGCCCAGTCGGAATACTACGGTGCCATGCCCGTCCCGCTGGATATCTACACCGAGCAGGTCAAGCGCCAATCCATCCGCAACATCCGGATCACGCGCGACATGCTCATGGCGGCCATGGGCCACCTCGTCCTGCCGTCCGACCTGCTGGATCAGCTCGGCCCGGCGGTCTCCTCGGGGCGATCCATCCTGATGTACGGCCCGCCGGGCAACGGCAAATCCGCCATTTCCGATGGCATCGGCAATGCGCTCGGTGACCGGATATACGTCCCCCGCGCCATCGAATACGCGGGACAAGTCAGCACCGTCTATGATCCCATCGTGCATTCGGCCGCCGAGGAACAGGTCGAAGACACCCATAGACTGCGCCGCACAACCCGATACGACATCCGCTACGTGCGCTGCGCGCGCCCCACGGTCGTAACCGGCGGTGGGTTGGGGCACGGTTTCCTGAGACAGTTCATAGCGCTAATTTTCCATCGAAGGAGAATGGACCATGGACGACAAGAACAGCTCGACACCTGGCGCGA
>NZ_JBKOTX010000051.1:0-31357 GCF_047086965.1 Roseovarius halophilus (ex Wu et al. 2025)
CGTCGACCAGCGTGGTCGGCACGCCGAGCGCTGCGGCCAGGGCGCGCGCCCAGTGGCTTTTGCCGATGCCCGGCGGGCCGATCAGCAACATAGGCGGCAGGCGGAACACCGGCGCGCCCTCCTGCGCGCAGCGGCGCATCGCGTGCCAGGCGACCTCGGTCGCCGGGGCCATCCAGGGCATCCGCGTGTGGATGTCGGCGGCGATCTCGTCGGCCCGCGACTCGGTCTCGACGGTCATCGCGCGGACCCCGTCCTGGACCGCCGCGAGTCGCTGCTTTTCTTCACGCTTCAGGTGAGCGGTGCCCGAGGCCGCGCGGGCGCGCTCGACATAGGCCTGCGCACGCGCGCGGAAGCGAGCCACATCGTCATCCGTGATTGCGTCCATCGCTTGATGGAACGCCTCGATGTCCGACTCGCCGAATGGGTGGCCGCGCAGGCGCATGAGGTGCCGGCGCAACCGGGCCGAGACGTCTGTGACATCGGGGATGTCTTTGTCGAGCCGGGTTAGAAGGAAGGGCAGCTTGGGCATGAGGGGAGTCCTTTCTGGCTCGGCGCGCGGCAAGCGCCGCCACGCCGCCCTGCCGGAGGCGCAGGCCGCGGCAGGCGTATTGGAAGAAAAGACCCCGGGTGTCTTGGGGCTATCCGTGCGTCGGAACTGCGGCCCCGGTCAAGGGAGGCGCCGAGCGGGGACGGACCGTCCAGGGACGCCATGGGCCGCCCGACGCAATATCCCGCAACCCATTGATTTACATATGTTTTCTTAAATTCGTAGACTCGAATGGACACGAATGCCGTGTCAGAGTGGACAAAAACCCCCACAAATGGTCATTTTTTGGTGGGTCCTACACAACAACATACATGACCGAGTGAAACCATAATAGTGCGCACCGCTCCCGAAAGCCGATTCGAATCGAAATAAAATTACATAATATCAATATCTTATAGCCTCCCGGCATCGAGCGGAATGCATAAGCATGCGCACGACACCATAAGATTACGCAACCATTTTGCGGGCCGCATGCATTCTGTTAACGCTATAGATAAACACAAAAAAACGGGTTGGGCGCCGCCCGGGCACGAGGGAGCAAGGCGACCGATAGTTAGCGCTCACCAAGACCCAATTTAGACCGGCCGCCGCCGCGATGCGGGTCCGCGATCGAGTGTCAGGGGAAGGTGCGCTAAACTAGGCGTAGGTAGGTCGACGCTGTAACGGTACGTGTCGGCGCAAGGCTAGTTTCACGAGCGCGAGCGAAAGGCGCTCGAAGGGTGAACTCTTACCTAAAGGATCCGCGTCCCGGATCAGCTTCGGCCTCATCTCTTCCCAGCCGTCTCAGAAGAGCACGAAGCTCTTCACGATCCGCGACGACAACTCCCTCGTTTGCCCGCGGCGGCGTGTTCGGGACCTCCCATATCCCGACTTTGGTGGGATGCGTGTTGTCGAGGATGTTCGGGAGAACCCGCAGCTGGCAGTAAGTCCTCCCGAGCGACGAGGCGTGCGCAGCAATCTCAGGGTCAAACGGCATTGAGGAATTTCTCTTTATATCGACGCTTGTCCATGTGATGACTAACCGATTCGTCGGTGAATGAGAAGTTGTAGAACAGATCTGCCCGCTGCAACCCCGTATCCACTGGTTGATCCATGAAACACACCGCTCGCATCCACCAAAAAACCGCGATTTATGTAGATAACGTCAAGCTCAGGACAGAAAAATCAGCGTTTCACTTGGATAATGCGGAGCAAAACAAAAAACCGTGCCGGAGCACAGTTCCCTGTCCTGAACTGATTTAAATAGCGATTAGGAGATGAACGCCTGGAACGGTTTATCAGGCCGGAACATAGTCTCATATGCATCATGGGTGAAAGGGGTCGCCAAGGCGTTGACGTTGGCCTTCTCTGCCCAAGCGTCCACATAATGGTCCCGGGTCAGAGTGGACGCACCGGATATGCGCGCCTTTGCGATCGACGTGACCGTCATCTTAATCAGCGTTCCCCACCTCATGGCAGACGCGACGGCAAGCCGGTGGTAAAAGTCCTCCGTCAAAAGGTCCTCTTCGACCGCGAGACCGTTCTTGACGGCATAGCTTCCCACGATCTCGTGGATCACATTCAGATCTTCCGGCAGGTCGATCCCCTCAAAGTGGACATGGGTCACCTTGTTTTGGGTTTGGTCGAGAGCGCGAATATGGTCAGCGAGTTCAGGAACGCCGGACATGATCAACATGAGGGGCCAACCTCTGGTTTTTATGAGTGATTTAAAATTGTCGAGGATCATCTCTCGGTCATTATCCGACTTCCCGGCGAAGATGTGCTGGGCTTCATCAAAATGGATACCAACGATGCCTTGTTCTTGCGCCTGATACGCGACCCTCGACCAGATGTCCGCTTGCGTGAGGCGCGCGCTATCGGACAGGTGATACCCCATCGACTTCAAGCTTCGCCGCCCGAGGTCTTTCCACCCACCAACTCTACTCAGGTCGCATTGGGCAATGCGAGCCGAGGTTCCGTTCGGCAGCGGAACCTCTTCTGCATGAAGCAGCTTCAACACCTCGTTTGTTTCACGGGTCTTGCCGGACTCGCTCAGGCCGGTGATCAGCAGGACTTCGCCTTCAAACCATTCGTCGCTTTGGAGGTTACCGACATGACGGCTGAATAACTCACTGACGCGTTTCCGAAGCCTTTCGCCCCTCTCCAGAGGAAAATACCGGCCGGTGTTTTCGGCCGCGGTTTCGGCAATATGGTGATTATAAATGGAACTCATAGCTTGCTGTCCTTGATGGGCGAGAACGTTCGTCCCGCAGGTCGGGATGTATGATCGTTTTGGGATGACGTAGTCTCGGACCCCGCGGCCTTCTGACCAACCTTAAACGCCGGGGTCGCGCCGCTGCGATCTGTTAGACGCCCCGGCCGAGCGGTCGGCCCGACCGCGCCCGGCGGTCGGGAGGATACCTGAGCCAACCGGTCAGCGCGACGCCTCAAGTCGTTCAGGGTCTGGAAGTTTGAGGGGTCGCGTGTATCCGGGAAGAACCCGGACTCACGCGCTCGGCGCGCCCGTACTTCTTTAAGGTGTTCGTCATGAATCTCTTGCTGCTTCGGGTTACGTTTGCTGGCCTCTTCCATCAGTTCGATCGCTTCTTCGAGCGTGAGGTCTGCAAATACAGTCATTGACAGGTTCACCTTGATGACCTCGGAGCTTCCCTTAGCCGTTACATAGGCGTGCCGGAGGTCATCCGGGTCTATATGAACAGTCACCTTACGCGAGGCACCGCCCGCGAACTGCATAAGCTCGGTGGAGTTGAAAGGAATATTGAAAGCCCTGACACCTTCTGACGTGACGCTGGCGTCGTATTTTACCCCAAGGTGTAAACAACGTTCTCGCTGACAAGGTGGGTCGATCTCGCGATAGGTTTTCGTAATTTCTTGTAACTTTTCCCAGGGTGTTGCCTTAAACATACCGGGACCACGGTGCGGCTGATGGGAGTACTCATCGACGAAGTAGCGGGTCAATTGTCCATAAATTTCGTCGTGGGTCAGTCCGACAGATCCTTTTGGATCATAATCTTTCAGTTCACCCGGGCGGCTTCCGGTGTATCCGGGTGAAAAGTTCAATACATGCCATTGGCTCGTCCCGAATATCGTCTCGATATGCGGCTTATCTGACGAAAAATAGGCTCGTGCGAGTATTGGCGTCATCCCCGACCCTAATTGTGCGCCGTAGATCTCCCCATTTCTGGTCGCCGCACCGTTGTCTGCTTCGAACTTCTTGATGCGTACGGCTGGCGCCGGATCCATTTTGCACTCGTACCGCACTTTTTCACGGGTCTTATCTCGCGTGGCCATCCGCAGCAACGCAGACGTGTGATCAGCATCAGCCGATTTGGCGATGATCCAAGCCAATGGAAGCCGGGTTGCCACGTCGATCATAACATGTAGCCACAAACGTCTGATTTCATTCTGCTCGAGTTCTTTCGAAACAGAGTTGGGGTCCAGGCGCTTTGCTCGAATAACGCCGCCAGCATCCGCGAAAATTGACAAATACACCTGGTCGACCATCACGTTCTCACCCATAAAAAGGGCGCGAATATCGGTGGAGCCAGCGCCTATCCGGTTACGAGCGTACTGCCACCCGTTCCGCCCGCCCTCTTTCAGGAATTCCGAAATCGCTTTGATTCGACTTCTGATGGTTGTGATTGACGGAAACTTGAACCCAGCTGCAATTTCTTGAGGTGGAACGTGGAACTCGCCTTCCACTAATTTCAAAAGTGCCGATAGTTTTGGGTGGCGCTTGTCGTTCCACAGACTGATGACATGTTCTATGTAGGTTTCTTGGAAATCGCTCATCCTCTGGGTGCGATTTCCTTTCAGATGATCACGATCCATTAATACTATCGGGTTCTTGCCGAACTCATGGAAGGTCGTCTGGTAGTCTTTCAGAGTGCGCCCTTGAGGCACCTTAAATCCGGGCTTGACCCGCCCGCCTCGCGTCGGACCCAGAAAACTCCCCTCTTTGTGAAATTCGGAGGCCTTTTTCAGAAGGACATGGCGATATACACCGTTCGTATCGACACTCCGTTGTGTAATCTTTTTTCCTTCAGCCTCCAAAGCGTCCATCGCAAGAACAATAGATAGGCGAAAACGGATTGTTTTCTGCTGCTCGTCAGACAGCTGTTCGACCAGTTCAAGTCCGCCTGTGTAGCGCAGAAGAGCGTCCCGCCTTTCCTCGTCGGAAGGAGCTATAACCTCGCAACTGCGATTCTTGATCGCATGATCCACCCGCTCGAATGAGAGCGTCAGGCACTCACCGTCTTCGACCCCCTCGACCGCAAAGCCGTTTTCCTCTCGGCCCATGACCAACCAGTCGCGCCCCTCGAGAACGAGGCGCGAGCCGGTGGGGACGCGATACAGAGGGGCACCACTCATGCAGGCAGCTGAACGCGTGAGTGGATGTTGATGACCGAATACCAGTCAGCGGCAAGAAGGCCTTGACCGATCAAGCGCAAGGCGGCGTCGAACGCGCGCGGCGACGGAAGGCTCGAGTTTTGGATAAGGTCTTTCAGAAACCAGTAGTTCGTCCTGTACGCGGCCTCCTTGACCATTTCGTCAGCCTCAGGGTCCGTCCGCTGACTGGCATCATAGGCCCGAAATAGGTTATCGCGGTATTGACGGGTATAGTCGTCCCCGTTGACTACGATCGCGTCGTCCGAAAAACCCGTCGGGATCGCATCAAAGATGGCGTCGATCTCTGCTTTTGTTTTCGGTTTCGCCAGGCTCCGGCCGTTCCGGACGAAAACAGCGCGCCGGAACCCGTCTTCGAAGGTGACGCGCATGTCGAAGTGGTGCTCGCGCGGCTTTTTCCGGCCGGGCCAAGGATACGGGATCGGCGGAAGCTGGACCTCGATGCCGTACACCGTGGGATCAAGCAGAACGTCGAGGGTCGCCGCCCATTCCGTTAGAGCCTCAAAGTGATAGACCTTGGGTATACCATTCGTCGCCCTTGTCGCGAATGTGGCGGACACCCGGCGCGCGACCGTGCTGCGCGTCAGGGGGTTGCGATGGCCAGAAAAGGGCAGCACCCCGAAAATCTCCGGAACCTGGATCGCGGGCTGTTTGCCCGTCGGCTTACGGCCGACCTCTTCCTCAAGGAAAATAGACATAGCTCTCTCCTGTCCGAAAAGCTCGCCTTTTCGGATTCTCCTGTGTTTTCTCTTTGAGAGCCTGATGATCGCGCTTGCCCGGACCGTTCGTGGTCTCTATCATGGCAAGAGATACAAGGGCGATCAGGCCCTCAACTTATTGGGCGCGCCACTGGCGTGCCCTTTTTCTTTCATCCTCAGTTTCCGCCTACTCCTGTTCAAACTGGGTGCGTATCCGGTGTGGTCGGCGACTCCTCACTCGATCGCCGCGACGACCTAACGGGATCGACGCAAATGAGTCAAGTTATTGAAAATATGCGAAAAATTTACCTCGCAACATTTTCGCTCATCACCGCGATCCAGATCGTCACCTCACCATCACGCCGATGCTTGAGAGGTTAATCTAGAATGTGAATTCAAGGAACCGGCCCACGCGCGATAGTTGGGTACAAGCTGTCTCGTTAAAACATCAAGGCGGTCGCGCCGGGCAGTTCTTAAAGCATCGCGTCCAACAACTTGCGGTGCCATTCCTCAGTCGAAAGCCCTGGGTCGCGCGTGACCGGAAGCGAGCGCACGCAAATGCAGGCTCCGATCAATCCACCGCCAGGCTCAGAGAGGGATTTCGTCAATGACGTCTTCAGCCGATGGGCGGCAGCATATGAAATACCATACCGGTCAGCTATACCATGCCCGACTAAAACGGTGTCCTCACTACGCGTTGCATATGCTGATATGATCTCTTCTGCGAATACGAACCATAGCCTGAGGTCAAAGCGGGACCGGTGGGCAACCGTTTCGGTAGTAACGGAGAACTGACGACGGCACGTGCGGCACTGATACAGGTCACGTTTCTCGACGAAACCGACATCGTCCGTTCCACATGACAGACATCGGACACCCTTGGGCCAACGCACAACTGCAAGCCGCGCCGCACAGCTGGCAGGATCTGGAAAGGCCTCTCGAACGCCACCCGGGGGCAGCGTGAGAAACATTTCCATCCATGGTATCGCCCCAAACGGGTCACTTTCCAGTTTCAACAGCCACTTCGGAGGTGACCGTCTGATCATCTTTCGGCGTAGCGGGTCATCAAATCGGTCGGCTCACCGGACCAAGAAACCCGAAGCGCCTTTTTCGCCCGTGTGGCCGCAACGTGCAAAAGAGACCGGTACTGCGTAACGATGTCCACCCGATCTGCATCGTCTACAGCCGATTTCAGAGCGCGAGGGGGTGGGAAGGCCGTGTCCGACAGAAACGGGATCGCCACAGCGAAGAATTCAAGCCCTTTCGCACGATGCATCGTCGTAACCCGAACGCCGGCGACCGACCGGTCATCCGCACCGGACTGGAGGACGACAGCATCAATCCCGGATCCGCGAAGCGTCTCCTGTACCCGATGGACATCGGCCCGTCGCGCGCAGAGTATCCCGATATCGGCAAGCTGGATCTGATCGGACGGGAGCGCCCGAACCCAGGCCACCAAACCCTCGAGCTCCTCCCCTTCAGAGGCGCACGCGACGAGCTCCGGTGCAGCGCCGTGCAGCAGGCTCACATAGCCACGCAGCGTATCGGTCCCGTCGTCCAGATCGTCCACGGGTACTCCCTCCAAGATGGATACGGCCCACGCCCGGATTTCTTGCGTGGTTCGATAATTCAGGCGCAGACGTCTTGAGCGACCGCGCACCTCGATCCCGCATGACGACATGCTTGCCCGGCGCCCATAGATGCGCTGATGCGCGTCGCCAACGATGAATATTGAGTTCTGATCACCGTTTGGGGTTTCCGGCACGATAGCCCGGATAAGCCGGAACGCCTGCTCTCCCATGTCCTGCGCTTCATCCACGATTACTGCTGTGTAAGGTTGGTTCGGCGCTTCGGCGGAGAGGATATCAATCGCCTCCCGATAAGCGTCATCCGGCTCCGCGAGCCCTTCGCTGATCATCCGCGCGCGGTAGTCCTCGAACAAATCCCAGAGAGCCGCGCGTTTACGCCGGTCAAGCGGGGTCCCGCGGCCTGCCCGGGACGCCTTGAGATAGGCTCGTTTGTCCGTGAGCCCCTTCGCCTGCACGATCTGCGACCATTCCGCTTTCACAAAGGCTTCGGAAAGCCCCAAAGGCAACTCATGGTCATCGAAGACCTCGTGCCAGATATCATCGAGCTGCTTTCGCGCCTCGCCGAAGAAAGCCACCTCGCGCACGAAATTCTTCCGCTTCAGAAACTGGGATACCCAGCGGTCAAGGTTGATCACCTCGATCCGGGGCGGCCGCGCATCGAGATGATCCGGGCACAGGGTCCGTAGGTTAGCTTCAATATCATGGGCTAAGCTGGTCGTGAACGTCGTCAAAAGGACGCGCTGTCCGGCCCGGGCCGGATCCGCCTTGATCTCGTCTGCGAGATGCTTAGCCCGGTGCATCGCGACAACGGTCTTGCCGGTGCCTGCCCCCCCTCGAACCATGGCAGGGCCGTTATAGTCCCGGTATGCGAGCCGACGCTGGTCCGGATGCAAAAAGACCCGCCACCCTTCAAGCCCCTCCTCAAAGACCCGGCGCAGCTCTTCCTGACTTTCCGGGATGAAGATGGTCTGCCTGCTCTCGTTGGTCTCAATCAGTTGATCGAAAGTAAGGTCCGCCTCGGGCGTCTCCGGAGCCGTCGGCGGCTCTTCCGCAACACCCGTAAGGGCGTACACCTCTTCATCCGAATATCCAGCCGCCAGCGCGTATAAGACCTGCGCAGTCAGTGGGTCAAAATCGTCTTCAGCCGCGTCCAACGCCTCGATAGTCGTAAGAGCCCGGATCGCGGGGAGCTCCTCGTCCGGAACGCCGAGCGCACGAAACCGTTTGTCGGCCACTTCAGCGAACAGGCGCGCGTCAGACGGTGCGGCGGCGTCCGCAGAAACCTGGCTTGCATCCAGCTCCTCAATAATCCGCACCCTGTTGGTGCTCGGATCGAGCTTCACCCGCCGTCCGGCCGCCCAGCGGTAGGCCTTGTCGTGCTCATTGACATGCACGAACATGATGTCGCGGCCCACCTCGAAGGCGATGGCCCGGTATCCCTGGTCCACCCGCAGTGACTTGATCGAGCTGTCCTTGGCCCCCTCCACCGTTTCAAGGTTCAGCCCGTTCGCGGAGGGATCAGACATGTACTTGGTCATCAAATCCATGAACCGCAGCGACACGCGGTCCGGGAGCTTGCGAAGGCTCTTCATGCAGCCAATGTCGTATGAGACCCGTTTGTTGATCGCGTCCATCATGAGTTCGTCTCCTGAAATGCCTGAAGTATACGGGTCACCGTTTCACCGAGTTGGTCCGTTTGAGGATCGAACGAAACAAGCGTCCAGTCCGAGCCTTGGCAGGGCTGCTCGATCACGCCTACCTGGGTGGCTGACCAACCGAACTCGATCGTGCCGACCACCCTTTGCGCGGTGACAAGGTCATCCCCGATATGATCCGGTCCAGGTAGCCCTGCAGCAACCAGCGCATCTATAAGAGGGTGGAAGTCCTCATCACAAAGTGCGCGCGCTTCATCCCATGCCGCGCTGTCGGCATCAGTCCGCCCAGTCCCTGTGGTCATGTCCGGCGGTGACAGAGTGTCGAGCCCAGAAAGTTCCACATGGAGACCGCGCACCCCCTGAAACATGTTAATGAGCCGCCAAAGCCCACGCCACGCTTCCGTGTAATGTGCTTTCGAGGCAGGATCCTCTCCCGGAGCAGGAAGCTCGGCACGCAACAGCATCCGGATATCCTCATCGGACCCCAGCCACTCCGTCGGGGATTTTTTCGAACAGGCCATATACAGATCGATTGGTCCGGCCCCGACATGTTCAATGAGATCCGGGGTACGCAGAAACTCGCGCCCCTCCTCGGACATCGCCGCCTGACGCGGCAGCTGATCGAGCGGCTGACCCATCGCAATGAGACCCCGGGCCAGAACAGATCGTGTTGCAACGTCATCGCGCGCATTACCATCGAGCACACGCTTAAACGCCATGAAAGAGCTCTCCGCCTGAAACGCCTGAATGTCTTTGCTCTTTTCTGAGAAGGCGGGCGCCGCCAAGACGCTGCTCAGAGGGCCTACCTTTGCGGGGCTCAACGCCGGCTCCACCAACGGGTTCAGGTAAGCCTTGTCCTCCACATCCAGATCACGCCAGGACAGAGCCCAGACCCGGACCTGACCTGACCGGATCATCAGCATACGATCGAGAAGGTCCTGGGCGACCGTTTCCGCATGGTACTCGATACCGTCCATTTCCAGCACGATCGGGAGAGCGTCGGACCGCCCGACCGGTGAGAAGACAAAGTCGACCCGCTTGCGCGGTAGCCCGTTGAAACGGGCATCAATCTGAACTTGAGGCTCAATCGTCCAAAGCTGAGGTGCCGTCTCGGAGCCTGCGCGCAGGATGAAGCCTCGCCGCCCGCCAGAGAGGACCTGGGGCGTGAGCGATTTCTCCCCGTACTCACGGGCCAGCACCTGGAGCAACCGCCGTTCCAGCGCACTTTCCACGAGCGCTCCACGGATCGATGCGTCAATCCCGGTCTCAGTGCGGCCCAGACTGTCCCATTTTTCGAGGATCGTCTCCATCATCTGGCGCGCGCGGTCACGGTCCGGCTCGCCTCGCCCGAACTGTGACCGGTACGGCTTTACGCAGCGGAAACACCCTGTCCGGTCCGGCTGCTGGTTGCACGGACAGTCGCGAAGCGCTTCCACCGCACGGCTGATCACCTTGCGCATAGTGTCAGGGTGCTGTCCGATCTGACGTAGGTACCCGGAACCCCCCGGGACAGAGTCGTAGAGATAGAGGCTCCGAACGGTTGTCATCCCGTCCAAGCGTGCCGCGAAGACGGTGGAACGCAGGTGATCAACCTTACCCGCGAAATGCCGCCGCATCCCGAGGTTGATTGCAGCCACGAAACTTTTCAGATCGTCGTCGTCCGCTTCCCCGACCACGGGGATCACGATCCGGATCGCTTCCGTATCGAATTTGCGCATCAGGAAGGCACCCGTCTCCCAGCGTTCGCGGGCAAGGTCCGGTTCGCGCATCACCTTGCATGTTGGCGGGTGTTGGCCCCGGTCATCCTCGTCACGCGGCGGTTTCTGCAAGGTCCCACAGTGTCGGCAAATCTTGAACGGTTGAGCCGGCCGGTTCTCCCCCGCTATCTTCGGTCCAGGTAGTGCGGACTTCGACCCGAAGTTGAAATCCCGGAAGGTGCAGGACGGTAGAAACTCGAACCCGAACGGGGCGCCGCTTTCTCTGCTGGTAAACCAGGACGAAACGATGTCCTCGGGGGCGTGAAACGGCATCAGGACGCGGTCGAACTGTCGCTGATCACGCTGGTCGCCGTCGCGGATTGCCGCCTTCTCTTCACTGTCCACCGAGATCACGGACTTCAACTGCACCACATCGTGATGTGAACCGGAGTCTGACCACATGTCCGAACCACAGCTCGGACAGCTGCTCGTGTCCGCGCCCTCGACCCGGCTTTCTACGTGGGAACAGGCAGGGCAGAAGGTCCATGGCGTCAGATCCTCCTTGCCGATCTCGAGCCGCTCGATCTGAACCTGTCGCCCATTGGCATAGAAGTACTGCCCAGGCGCAAACTCCGAGAGAGCGGAACTCGCCGGGCGTGAATAGTCCAGTTGGATCAGCCCGTCCTCATCCGCTGTGCCGCCATTTCGTGTTGAATCGTTCCGGCGCGACAGGATCGAAGTCAGCTTCACACCTTCTTCGGGAAAGGCGTAGTTCGGAAGGATCCCCTTGTCCGTAAGGAACTTGATCACGGACAGGTCATCTATGCCGTTCCGGATCAGCCGGTTAATCTCTGCCCGGTCCCGGGAAATATCGCCCTCAAGACGTTCAAACTCCTTCTCGGTCAGTTCCGCACGACGTGCCCGAAGGCGCTTGAGCTCTTTTGTCGCCTCCTCCCGCTTCTCAACCAGTCGCGCGCGGTCTTCCGCCGCTGCGTCAAACGCCTCTCCAATCCTCCAACCAACTGATTTTGTGTCCGTTCCGGTGAGGTAGCCACGCACCCGGGTCGCAAGATCCGCACGCTCCTGAACCTCCTGCGGCAGCCCCGACAGGAATTCGGTCGCCAGCTCATCGCCCCGTTCCCGGATCATCTCCAGCAACTCGGTCGGAAACCCGGTCAGCGCGCCGGTGGCCCGACGCTTCAGAACGTCCCGAACCTTCCCGTAGTCTCCCGCTTCATTTGAAGAGGCGACGTAGGCGTCGAACGCGAAAGCCGTCACCTGCCGAAGCAGGACCTCTTCTGCGGCAAGGAAGACGCCTGGGGGGCGCACCTGCCCGGCGAGCATCGGCGTTGGATCCTCCCAGAACTGCATGTCGTGGGCTCTTGAGTTCGCCAGCACCATGTTTAGCGCGTTGCCGTCACGCCGCCCGCTCCGACCCATCCGTTGAACATAGTTCGCCTCTTCGGGCGGGACCGAGCCCAGCAACACGGTGGACAAGTCACCAATATCGATCCCCATCTCCAGGGTCGGAGTGGCCGAGATGAGGTTGGGGGCCCATGGCGTCTCGCCTTCGATAAACCCGGTCTCGATGTTGAGCCGATCATCTGTTGTCAGAATACCCGTGTGTTCACGCGCGACCACGCGATGGTTCCGGTCCGATTGCAGGGACCGGCGCAGAGCCGGGCGCGGTGGTTGCGCCGCCACCACCAGATGGCCTTCACATCCGATCTTGGTGCAGGGTGAGCCGGTCACCATCTCTTCGTTAGCCCGCAGCGCGGTCTCCTGTCGCCCGCATTGGTCACAGGTGAACCCAGTGGTGTGCGTCGAAACGGTGACCTGACCGGGTTCAAGGAGCCATGCATGCTGACCGCCGTCTGCTCCGTCGACGCGCCGCACCAACCCGTCTGCTTCGAGCCGCCGCATGACCATCGGATAGATCGTGTCAGGGTCAGTCCCGTAACGAAGCTCAGCCTGCCCCAAGACCCGGAACAGCCAATCACGATACCAACTCGACACATGCGCCTTCGTGATCCGTTCAAAACCAATCGGCGCTTTATGAAGTGTGACCGGGATCGGAGCGAGCCCACGGCTGCTGTCGGGCGCAGGAAGGGCCCCGGTACGGCGCACTCCGACCTGTTGCTGCGCCGCGAACCAATTCAACCCGTAACTTCCGCGTCCTGTGGCGATCGCGCTGACCAAATACGGGTGCGCAACCGATCCCTGCCGCCTCATCCGCTGGACCACCCCGGACAGAAAGCCCGAGAGCAGGTTTACGTCAAAATCCGGCGCGCCCGGGAGTTCGTTACGCAGCTCGCTCGCGAGCCGCTCGGCGGAAGCGCGCAACAGCTCACCCCTCACGTCTGCGACTGCGGCCCCATTCACCTCAAGCGTGTGGCTGAAATGCGCCCGATAACTCAGATCGACGAAATACTCCCAACCGAGCCGGATCTTCATGTGCTCGAGGAACACGTTGTCCGCTATCGTGGTCCCGTTCATGACCAAGTCCTGATATCGACCACGCCATGTCTGCTCTTTCGGGATAAACAGGGCTGTGAACGCATCCGGCCCAAGCATATCAAGCTGGGCGTCAGGGACCTGCTCGATTATCGTCCCAAGGCTCATACTGCCCGTTTCAGTTCCCTGCAGGGCGGTAAAGAGCGATTTCTGGTACACAGAGAGCGCGTTACGGGTCTCAGCCACCGCGCCTCTGTGCGCTGCATCCTGTACCGAGTCCGAAAAAACGAGGAAACGGGGCTTTGCGTCCGGCTCCTCCTCGTTCTGCGCCGACGTGTACAAGGTTCCCGTGATCCCGGTGGTCAATCGCGCCGCCCGCATCCCGAAGAGAAGCAGACCGCGCGCCTGACCGCAGGCGGGACAGCTCCGGTCAATTCGGCCGTTGGTGTCGGACGGGTCATACATCCAGACAGGAGCAGCCGGACCAACCTCAAGGTCATCATGATCACAAGGCGTAAAGGCGAGCGTGTCCGAGTCGAGCGCGCCCTTGACGATCTTCCCGCCGCCTCGGCTCGCCGGAACCATCCGGTCGATCGAGTCATGATAGAAAAGCCGGATCCGCTCCCCGCCGTTCTCGTCGAAGAACTCCTCGTAAAGCTGATCAAGCGGCGCCCAGCAGCTGTTCGAGCTTGGGTTGAGCCGTCCCACATGGGCTGTCGCGCCGCATCGGTTGCAGTTGACGATCGGTAGAGCGCGCCGCGACCTGTCCCAGTCGAGGTCCAGAGCGTGGAACAGATCCATCTGTGACCCGGTCCCGCCCGCCTCGGTCCGCGGCAGGTTCGTTACCATCCGGGACATCTCTCGGATCCATAGCTGCAGCCGGACGTTGAACAGCGGGCGCGGGCTCTCAGCGGACCCGGACCGAGCCCAAGCCACCAGCGCCACCACCAATTCGGCAAGAGCACGATGATCCGCCTCGGTCCACTCCCGGATGCTCTTGACCTGTGTCAGTCCGGCGGCAATCGCCTCGAGAGAGGCCGGGCCTTTATGCTCCGCGATGATCTTGAGGGCGCGTTGAAAGAGGTGATGCTCTTTGAGGCGTTCGCCAAGCGCGATCCGCCAGGACGGCTCCGAGGGTTTTTCCTCGTCCAGAAACGCAAGGTCCGGGTCTGTCCGGTCGGGAAACAGGCACGTAGCAAGCCGGAGAGCTGCACCAGCCTGGTCCAGTTCTTCCGCCTCGCGCAGCGCGGCATGGATTTCCGCCGGGTCGGGCCGATCCAGAAACTCAGGATCGCCGAACACCTCGTTGGGGGTCTGCCGGGTCTCTGTAACCACGGCCTCCTGATCGAAGGTCTCCCCGAAAATCGTCTCCGCGTAGCGTCTGAGTTCGGTCTTCGCCTCTTCGCCAGAGCCGAGCGTCGCGGAGGACCCGACACAGACCAAGTGCTCTTCCGGGGTCTTGAGCCGGTATTTCAAACGCCGCAGCAGCAGGGCGAGGTCCGCGCCCTGTGCCCCGTCAAAGGTATGCATCTCGTCCACGACGAGGAAGCGCAGCGTCTCGGGATCATTCCGCTCCCACAGCGTCTTGTCGCGCCCGCGCAGCAGCAGGTAGTCGAGCATCTTGTAGTTGGTCAGCAGGATGTCGGGCGGGTTCCGCTGCATGGTCTCGCGATGGGTGATCACGCTGTCCTTGGTCACCTCATGCGCCGGGTTCTGGGGTTGCCGGTCCGCATAAAGCCCGGCCCGCACCCCGTTCAGGGATGGGATGCTGGAGATCGCCGCCGCGATCCGGCGGGCCTGGTCGGTCGCCAGCGCGTTCATCGGATAAATCAGGATCGCCTTGATCCCGGGCTTGTCCTTGTTGCGCCGGCAGTGGTCGAGAATCGGCCAGAGGTAGGATTCCGTCTTGCCCGATCCGGTCCCGGTCGCGATCAGCGTCGAGCGCATCGCCGCCCCGCTCAGCCGGGCGAAGGCGTCCATCTGGTGCTGGTAGGGCGCAAAGCGCAGCGGAACCTCCGGGAAGGGCTGGTCCCAGGTCCCGTCCCTCGCCCCATCGATCTGGCGGAAAGGCATGTCGACCGAAATCCACGGGCCCTTGATGAAGTTCCCCGGCTCGGAGATGAACCGGTCGACCATCCCCTCGAAGGCGGGGCTGGTGCTGTTCAGCGTGGTGTGGACCAGTTCGCGCAGGCTGTCCTGCACATGACGGGAAAGAAGGACTGGGTTCATTCAGCGGCCTCCGCGGATTTCAGCCGCTCGAAATGGGCCCAGGCGCGGTGGTAGTCTTCGATCCGGTCGCAGGTCGTGAACGGGCCGGTGAAGTGGCGGGTGACCTCGCGCGGGCCGTCGGGCATCGTGTCGTCGATGGCGGTGCAGGTCAGCTCGGGCGGGTTGTCGGCGAGGATCTTCTCCCAAGCGGCGCGGCCGGGGCTTTTGCCCTTTTCGTCGAGCCAACCGACGCCGGGCAAGCCCTTGGAGCAGGTCCAGACGATCCGGCCGTTCTGGTCATACCAGGTGCCCGCCTCGTTCTCTTGCAGGACCGGGAAGTAGATCCGGTAGATCTCGATCAACTGGTCGAGGGTCAGGCCGAGTGCTTGGGCCACCAGCACGTCGATCTCGACCAGCGCCATGCGGCGGGCGAACTCGGTCCGGAGGCCTGCGGTGCGGTCCCAAGTGGTCGGGCCTTCGACCGGGCCTTCGAGGCGGAGCCGGGGGTCAGGGGAAGACCACGGGAGGACGTCGAGCGCGGTGGCGTGGCGGTTCCAGAGGTCGGCATAGGCGGCGGTCAGGCAGGAGAGCCGCAGCGAGCGATGTAGAGCCGTCAATTCGATTTCGCCCCAAGGAAAGTGGGCCATATCAGAATCGTGAATATGGCCACGACCTGACGCCTTGATCATGAAATCGAAGAGCAGTGATGTTGACGCCGAAATCAGAGAAAGAGTGTTCAATTCATCTTTGAACGCGACGCTCTCGACCGTGTGAACATGTGCCGTTCCTGGCGGGATGACCGCGGCGATCAAACTCCGTTCGCCGTTTAGCGCGATCATGTTCCGAAACGCGACACGGTAGAAATCGGCATGACTCTTCGTCGGGTCCCAACGGCATTGGGTCATCCGGTTCCGATATTCTCCCATCTCCAGCGCAGGGCCGTAGTTGGTGCGCGGCAGGTAATCGTCGGGCGCACTGGTCAGGTCGATAACTTGATAGTCCGCATTCGTCCGCGAAACGGCCTTTGGCGTTTTGTATAGCGGGTTCCCAACGTGAAACTGCGGACCTTGGAGGATCATTTGATCCGCCGGGCGGAAGGATGTCTCGCGCCGGATGTTCCCATTTCGTTGATCGGTTGTCTCGTTCCAGTCGTGACCCATTTGCCACAGCGGAACTTTAACCATGCGTTCCCCCGTCGCGTTGTTTACCGTACGCTCGATCTTCGGGATCGCCGCGTCCAGTTTCGGGAAGCGGGCCATCTGGCGGAACACATCGAGGGTCCGGGCCGAATAGGGCTGGATAAACCGGGCCTCTTCAACCGGAACCGTCTCCTCTTCTGAAAGGGCATGAATCACCGAGAGCGCCTCATGGTCGATCCGCATGACACGGTCACGGTGGCCGCGCGTGTCCCAGTTCCCATCGGAGTTCTTGATGCCAGGAATTTCCCCGAGGCCGTCTGGATCTGCGTAGGATTCTTCAACCTGTCGGGCGAGGAACGCGAAACTGAACTGTTCAAAGCTCACCTCGGCGGGAGTACCGCGATAGATGTTCAAACTGAATCGGACGTGATCGACCACCTCAGCGAAGTTCTTGGTGGTGATCTTGTTGCTGTGGTCGAAATGCTTCGCGATCCGACCGTACCAGTGTCGCCGGAATGCTCCTGACTTCGGGTCCCCCAGATGCCCGTCCTGATGGATCAGCGCCGCATAGCC
Source organism: Roseovarius halophilus (ex Wu et al. 2025) (assembly GCF_047086965.1). Taxonomy (NCBI): domain Bacteria; kingdom Pseudomonadati; phylum Pseudomonadota; class Alphaproteobacteria; order Rhodobacterales; family Roseobacteraceae; genus Roseovarius; species Roseovarius halophilus (ex Wu et al. 2025). The sequence goes on from NZ_JBKOTX010000051.1 coordinate 16,968, forward strand.
CGGCGGTGCGACCAGTCGGAACGACAGGTCGATAAAGCAGCGATACAGGTTGTTCGAGCCACCCCCCGCAAAGGGGTTCATCAACTCGGAGGAGGTCACTTCCATCGCCCCCCGGGTCGAGACAAAGTCCTGCAGGAAAGCCTCGACCGCCGGAACGGTCCGCCCCTCGCGCCGCACCGACGGCGCTTTCGGCAACGCCTTGCCCAGGACCTTCCTCGCATCAGAAGCGGAGAGCCCTGCGTAGAGCGGGTCGATATCCGCCAATACCAGTCCCTCGTTCCAGCCCGGCCTCGCCCACGGCGGGTTCCCGACGATCACGTCAAACCCGCCGCGCGCCTTCATGATGTCGGCAAAGATCAGGTCGAAATGCACGAAGCGCTCGCGCTCGGCCACCTCGACCGCGACGCCGAGCCAGTCGAAAGTCTCGATCAGCGCCTCGACATTCGTTTCCCGGAACAACCCGTCCTGCCGCTTCGCGGCGGCCTTGAACAGGTCCCGCGCGGGCGCGTCCGGCTCCATCAGATCAAGGAAATCCGGCGACGGGTCGGCGAACTCGTCCATGCTGGGCGCGGCCAGTGATCCGTCGGGCGTGAACCCGCCCTCGAGGATCATCGCCATCCCCTGCAGGAATTCCGCCCGGCTGGGCAGCAGTTCCGCCTTGTCGAGCGGCCAGAGCCAGAGCGCACACCAGGCGTCCATCGCCGTCTTGAGCCGCTTGTAGGGCAGCGTGTTGGCGGCGTGGTCAGCCCCGATCAGGTGCGCTTGCAGCTTTTCCTTGGCGTGGAAATCCAGCCCCTTGTTCCCGGAGATGACCTTGTCCGGCCATAGCGTGATCTCGTCATTCGCCGCGTCGCGCGTCTTGGCGAGGTCCTCAGCGACCTGGTCGAACAGGGCCTCGGCGACACGGCTGAGCTTCTGGACCAGCTTGACCTCGTGGGGTTCCAGCTTCTTGAAGAACCCGCCCTTGCGCCATGCCTTGATCTGTTCCTGCGCGTCACCCGCGAAAGGCTTGATCGACTTGTCCTTGTCGAAGTTCGCCATGTCCTTCGCGGGTAGGAGCCACTGCCACACATGGTTTTCGGGAAGGCGATTGCGCCAACCGATCTCGTCCGGTTTCGCGCCAAGCCAGAGGTCCTTCTGGGACCGGGCGTTGAGCAGGGCCGGTTTGTAGGCGGCCCGCCGCGCCCCGATCAGGGAGTTACCGGCATGGAGCTGATCCCCGAACCACGGTGAGAAGTCGCTCTCGTGCAGGCTGTTGAGCCAGAGCGAGATCGCCCCCAGTTCTACGGCGATCGGATTCAGGTCGACCCCGAAACAGTTGCGGTCCGCGATATAGGCCCGGACCTTCTGCTTCTCGACCACGATCCGGTCCTGCGGGATCGTCTGGCCCGTCTCCTTCTGCTTGCGCTCCAGGTAGAGGTCGGCGAGCTGGTTCGTGGTTTCCACAAGGAAGGCCGCGGACCCCATGGCCGGCTCGAGGATTTTCAGGTCCAGAAGGTCGTCCGCAGTCAGGTCCCGGCACCGCTCCATGAGCGCGTGCTTGACCAACAGCTGGGCGAGCGGCTCCGGCGTGTAGTAGGAGGCCGATTTCTCCCGGTCGCGGCCCGCAAGGCGGTAGATGAAGGTTCCCTTGGGGTAGACGAACGCCTCCGACCCTCTGAAGACGATCTCCTCCTGGTCGAACTCTTTGATCCGGCTGCGTGGGACGAACCAGCTCGGGGCGAGCGGATCGACCTTGTCGCTGCGGCACACCTGCTCCTCGTCCTCATCAGCGACCTCGAGGGTTTCCTCTTCGAGCTCCTCGTCTGTCTCAGGCGCGTTTTCCTGGTCATCCGCCCCTGCGGACCGGCCCTTGCGCGGTTTCAGCTCGATGAGGTCGGTTTTGGCGACAACGCCGGTGAACGATATCAGGGTTTCGTAAACCGCGCCCAGCTGGCCGATCCCGAGTTTTGCATAGGAGATCCGACCGGTGCTCTTCCCGGTGGACCGAAGCGACAGGAGCCTGATCACCTTCTGGATCGCCTCATTGCGAAGCGCGAGCCCGTTCAGGAGCGGTGTGCTCTCGGGATCAAGCAGGGAGACCTTGACAGCCGGCAGGCGGAGGCCCGCCCCCTTCTCCTCGTCGGCGAGGTCGAGGCCCGTGTACAGGAGGGTCAGGGTTCGCTGGAGGCTCTCCCACAAGAAGGTCCCTTCGCGATCGGCCTTTGTCCGAAGCGGCACGGATTCGAGATCGCGCAAGGTTTCGAGCGAGTAGCCCGTCGCATAGATCGGGTTCTTAAGGTCGAGCAGGTTCAGGCGAGGATTCGCCTCCGCATAGAACAGGAAGAGCAGACGATACATATAACGCAGGCATTCACGCGACAGTTCGGGGCCGTCGATCCAGACCCCATGGTGTTTCCCGTCGCTGACATCGAGAACCTCCTGTCCGAGCAACTCGATGGCATCCCGGACGGTGCGCTTGAGGGAGGTGGTGACCGCGTTTGCGTTCCGTTGCGCCTCCTCTTCCAGCCGGTCCGAGATCGGCACCCCCTGATCCGGGACGCGCGCCTCTCGCGAAATCAGGCAGGCCATCACCGTGAATGTATCCCGGTCGGCCCTGGTGAAGATCTCCTGAAGATCGAAGCGGAGGACAGAACGAGCAGGCCATTTCCGTTTGTCGATCAGGACAATCTGGGAAAGCCCCAACACGAGGACATGGCGCGGTCCATCAGTAAGCTCGAACACCCCCTCTGCCAGAACAGACTCGATGGTCCGGTCCAACAGGGCGCCATCGCCCCCGTCGTCAGGAAACTGATCCCGCGTAAAACAGGTGCTGAGCGGGTCTGTTGCTTCGTCTTCGGCATCCGGAAGCGGGGCTTCGATGACCCAGAGCGCGTCCCGACCGGCTGCGTCCGCCACGCGTGAGACGAGTGGGATAACGGGTGCGTCCTCGAGCGCAGTAAACACGGTTTCGCGTTTCCATGCGTACCCAAGGCCGTTGAGGATTTTGTGATGCGCGTCCCGGACCAGTTCAGAGCGGCGGTCCTTATGTGCTCCGTTCCTGATCTGTCGCAGCGCTTCGATTGTGGGGACGGCAACCCGGGACAAGCGCTCTATCGGATGGTCAGCTCTATCGAAACCCGCCCACCGGGCAGTGATGTCAGACAATTCTTCTTTAAGAACATCCGATAGGGTTCCGGATGGGAAGAACTCTGCTTCATTTTCGATCCCGATCAGGTCCATAAGCCTACCCTACAAATACCGCTTTGACGTCCACATACGGGTTCGGATCGTCCACCATTTGCCGAGTCCGCTGGAACCATTCAGTCCATTCCTGAAAAAGGCGCTCGACTTTCTGCTCTTTGGCGCGCCGGATATTCAAACGCCTCTTTTCGGACGGGCTGAGACCTACGGAGGTGTCGGGTTCCTCACCCAGATCCAGGGTGAGTTGGGCCTTGAAACGCCCCTCAAGCTCGCCCAGGCGGTCGAGGACTGCGTCAAGGTCAGCCTGGATCAGAGCCGCTCGCTCCTTCCCGAGCTCACGCAGATGGGTCTGGAACCGATCCACCACAGGCTTGATTGCCGCCTGCGCCGGACCGAGTTTCTCCACCGCTCTGCCCGGGGTGTCCTCGGACAGGCGCCCCCTTTTTATGAAATCCGACACCTCTTCGATCCGAAGGCCCTTGTCCCGCTCGTGAACAATCACGGCCCAACGGTCCACAACCGGGGCGCCGTGCGCGTTCGGGATCGCCCCATGCATCATCACCGCGACCTCCCCCTCGGCAAGCGCACTCAATGGTACGACTGGGGCTGAGTGCTCCGGAAAGAACATGTTGGCCTCGTCCGCGAACCACTCCATTATCGGGTGTCCGTCCCAGAGGTATTGCACGGTCGGCCAAGAACGCTCCTGCATCTTGGCATGGTCGATCGCCTGATTGATCACCTGCGCCTGATCAGTCAGCTCGATCCGGTCTCCTACGCCCACCGCTTCCTGGGGCATGAACCGGCCGTCAACCGCACCTTCACTGGCATAGCCGAACGCGTCACGAGCGCGCATATCTTTCGGGATACTTATACGGATCATCCGCTCGGATGTGGAAATGTCAGGTGTGGTCGGGAAAACTCTTTCTTCTGACAGCGACAGGCGACGAACCATGGCAGCGGCATAGGAAAACGTATCCGTAAACAGGCGCGGCGGTATTACATCCTTCTCGGTACTCCGGTCTGATTTCGGCGCGGCCGGGGTCGCGTAGTCTCCAAAAAGGGCGGCAAGCTCATCGTCGACCTCAAGATGTTGCTCCGCTTCGGCAGCGCGTGCATTCATCTGGTCCTCGAACGCTTCAGCGCCTGTTCCCGCGGCGACCGCTTCGGCCGTGACCGCCTCTTCCTCATCCGCGTCCCCTTTTCCGAGAAATACCGCCGGGTCTCCGACTCCGGCCTGTGCAGCCTCGTCTTTCTCCACGAGCTTCTCGAGGACCCACATCTGCCGCACCTTCTCGTGCGTGCTCTCGCCCACCAAATAAGTGATCAGTGGAGACCGGTCCTGACCGTAACGGTCGATACGTCCGTTGCGCTGCTGGAACCTCAAAAGAGACCATGGAAGGTCAAAGTGGATCAGCCGATGGCATTGGAAATGGAGGTTGAGGCCTTCAGAAGCCATGTCGGAAGCGATAAGGACCCGGACCGGGGACTTCTCCTGACCGAAGGCCTCGATAACCTCTTGAGTCCGGACATCCGCTTCGACGCTCCCCCCGTCGACCCGAGCCACCTGATCCTCCGACAGGCCCATATCCTCTCTTAACCGCTCGGCGAGCCAGGTTACCGTCGCAATCCGCTCAGAGAATATGACAATCCGATCCCGCGGGTTCTTTCCTGTCCAGCCTGCATCCCGAAGCATCTGGATCAGGTTCTGATACTTACTGAAGGCGCGAGTATCGATAGCCTTCACTTGGTCGGCGAGTTCCTGAAGCCGGGACTGGTCTTCCTCTGTCCCCCGCGCAGTCCCGTTGCCGATTCCCCGGATGCGCCGCTCAAGCGTCTCGAGACAAGCGGCGGGGCTGGAAAAGATCGCCTTTGCAAGGGTTGTCCGGAACAGGTCGATCGCGCGTCCCTTGGTGGACTGCTCGTCGAGGTCCAGATGAAGATCAGCAATCGACTTGTAGGCGGCCTCCTCCTCCGCGCTCAACGGGAAGCTCCGGCGGATGAGTTCGCGGCCCGGCACCTGCTGCCCGATATCGGCCGCGACGTTCTTATCGGAGCGGAAGCGCCTGACCACGAGGTCGTCGATATCAGAACGGTGCAAGCGGGTAGGGTCGGGTACCCGTGTCGGGTCCAGCATCTCGATGAGACTGGCAAAGCTCTCCTGCGACCCGTCATGAGGCGTCGCGGTCAGCAAAAGCAGAGAGTCAGTCCGACGCGAAAGGAGCTGCGCCAGTTCCGCACGCAGTGAGTTAGATCCGACAGCCGCTTTCCGGGCCGCCGCGTTATGGGCCTCATCGATAATGATCAGGTCCCAGTACGAATGTTTGATCGCGTCCCGGATCTGCGCGTCCCGTTTCAGCGTGTCGATCGAGACGATGGATCGATCGAACTGATCGAACACGTTGTAGTGCGCAGGAATTTGGTTCCGCATGCGCCGGATCGCAGCGCTATCCAAACGGGACAACGGGATCGAGAACCGGGTCCAGAATTCCTTATGAAACTGGGTGAGCATCGCTCGGGTCGTAACCGTGAGGATCCGGTCTGCGCGCCCTCGGAGAGCCAGCTCAGAAGTGATCAGGCCAGCTTCGAGGGTTTTCCCAAGCCCAACATCATCCGCAATCAGCAGCCGCACTCGGTCCTGCGCGAGCGCCCGCTCTACCGGAAGGTGCTGGAACGGCAGATCATCGATCGCGGCCTTGCCGAGTGTCAGAGGTTCTCGGGTCGTCGTCGGGGTGTTCCGAAATGCAGCTTCAAGATGCAGCTTCGTATCAACGAGACCGGAAGAGGTGTCCGGCACCAAGTGAACGGCTGATGGGTCGAGGACTCGGGCGCCCTTTTCAAGGTCCCAGACGAAGCGCGCCTCCTTATCGCGCACAAGGCCGCTGATTCCACGGCAATAGACCTCCTTGAAGCCGCGCTTGAGGGTCGAGGTGCTCAGGACTTTCCACGTGGCCGAACGTAGACTGATGACGGCGCCTGGGGTGGGGTAAGCTGAGATCATTCTCGGTCCTGATAACTTCGGTAGGCGGCGCCTCTTTTCCCTGATCGACGATCAGTGTTCCGCGTGCTCCTCGAGCCCAGCCCGTTCAAGAATCGACCGGGAAAGGCCAGAGCCATCCACGCCATACTTAATCCAAATGGATTTTCCGAAATCATTCAAGGCAATTAAGCGCTTACACCCCGATCTGCATTGAATGTTCGTCTTCATGCTGAGACTGTGCGACCGGTCAATGACCTCGTGGTAGGGCGTAGGCCTACAACGAAACACAGGGTATGCCCCGTGAAAAATAAATGTCGGCGCGGGTCTGATGTCACAGAAATTACCACTGACTGTTTCGCTCTTATGGCGAGAGACGGCGACCTCCTACACGTCGCGCCTCGCGGCGCGAAACGGGCTGTCCGCGTCTGCGTTCTGTCGGGACTTCGGAGTGTCGTTGCGGTCAGTCGTAGATGGGGACAGTGCCGCCCTTGAGCGGATTGCAGGCCTCGGGGGCGTTTCGCAGACCAAGTTGGCCGCCTGGTCACCGACAACCCTCAGGGGACGCCGCGTTTCGTTCCGGGGACACATATTTCACGGGAAAACAATGCGGAGCCCCGAGATCAGAGGATGCCCCTTGTGTCTAAGAGAGGACGCCGCCAGCAGCCCGCTTGCGCCAGCTCAAGCCATGGGCCTCCGCGGTCACTGGGCTGTGCCGCACGTCGCCGCATGTCGACTGCATGACCATCCCCTTGTTTCGCTTTATCGTGACACCCATGCCACGGAACGGTACGATAACGCTCGACACCTCGCCTCGATCACCACGGCGATAATCAACAAAGACCTTGATCGCCCACAGGAGCCATCGACCACCTTCGAAGACTGGCTGGATGACAGGCTCGCCGACGGACCCGGCTCGGACTGGCTTTCCGGCCACCCGCTGCATGCCGCATCTGTCTTTTGTCGGCTTCTGGGAATCTCCCTTTTGAGGCTGGAGGGCCTCAGATTGGATCACATCTCCGAGGGATCGCGACACGCCCTTTACGCTCTGGGGTTCGAAGTTGCGCAGGAGGGCGAAGATGCGGTTCGCCTCGCCCTTTCACGGCTGCAGAAACTGGTCGACACCCCGCAGGATGGCCCCAAGAAAATCTATCCGGCCCTCTACGACCGGCTGTCACATGATTATGCAGACGACCCTGACTATGCCGAATTCCAGCGCATACTTCGGGATCACATGTCGGCCACCTGGCCACTCGGACCGGGTGATGAACTGATGGGGGAATCGGTTCACGAGCGACGCTTGCATTCCGTCACGACGGCGTCTCAAGAGACGGGGGTCGATCCTCGGCGACTGAGGAAACTCCTGCTCGCCGCCGACCTCTTACCGGAAAACTGCGATCTTCCAGATTCCTGGGCAGTATTTGACGCTGCAGATGCGGCGCCCATCCTGCGCGACCTGACGGCTCTGGTTACCGCCAAGGAATTCCGGGACATGATCGGCGCCACCCGGTCTCAATTCGACCTTCTGGTCGCCGACGGGGTTCTCAAGCCGACGCTTGAAACCTCGGAAACCAAACACGTCTGGGACCCTCGAACGGGCACCGCGTTTTTGACGGGGCTGTTGCGAGGCGCAATTCAGCTTCGTCAGCCCCAACACGGCTGGGAGCACATCTCCAAATCAGCTCAGCGGCTCAAGATCGGACCAGGAAAAATCATCCGCGCTATCACGGATGGGCGGCTGCGCCGGACCGGGAACCTCGAGGGACGGACCGGATACGCCGCGGTATATGTCGATCATGAGGAGGTCGCCCGCTTGTTCGGGGGCGACGCGCCCCCGGGCCTCAGCATAGAGACCTTTGCGAAATCTGTTGGCTTCAGCCCGCCTTCAGGCTTACGTCGGCTCATAATCGACGGTCAGACGCCCGCAACCCGAGCGATCAACCCCCGCACGAACGCAGAGCAGTTCTATATCAGCACCGCTGACGCGGATGCGTTTCACGCGAAGTACTTTACGCCCCGCACGATGGCGAACGCCTACCACAGAAGCTGGCAGAGCCTGCGTGTGGAGCTTGAAAAACAAGGTGTGCAACCGTTTACTCCTGACGACCGCAACTACGGCCGCGTCTTCCTGCGCAGGTCTGTGGAGGGTTTTCTTGGTGCCACACGATTCCATGGCTGGAACGGAGAGCATTGATCGGCGAGGTTGAATTCAGCTGCCCCATCGGCCCGGAGCTGAAGTCCACCGAGTGCAATCGATGCCGCGCCGCAGCCCGTCGAAGCTGCCATTCGTTGCAGCATCCGCTCGGTTTCCAAAAGCATCTATCCGCGGTAATGGTATACAGGTACGGGGTAAGACCATCCAAACCCTCGTTTTTTCATATTCATTGGGCGAGCATTGCGTTTTGAAAGGGATTTTGCTCAGATTTGATGAACAATGGCGGTTCAGTTCAAGGTGATGTCATGAAGCTTGCTTCTTTCGAAATCTATGGGTTCCGCGGGTACCGCCAGAAACGAAGTGTCTCATTTTCAGAGCTAACAACCTTTGTAGGGAAGAACGACGCAGGAAAGTCATCTTTAATGGATGCGATGGAGCTATTTTTCGATCCTGCCGGCAAGCTTGATAAGGATGATCTATGTGTTGTAGACGATATTGCACAAGTCGAGCTGGTTGCCGAATTTAGTGACTTCCCTGAGGAAATCGTACTTGATGCTACGTCAAAAACCAGCCTATCCGGTGAAAAGCTGCTGTACGTCCGTGACGGCTATGAACCACTTCTGCGGATCATAAAACGCTACTCGCAGGGCAAAGCCGCTGAAGTCTTCATTCAGGCCATGGCCCCTCAGATCGACGGCGTCGAGCATCCAATTCTCTTGAAGCAGGCTGATCTGCGGAAATTAGGCCGCGAATTAGGTCTCGAGGATGCGATCCCAGGACCGGAACGGACTAAGAACCCACCATGGCGCGCTGCGATCTTTGACCATTTTGTGGCTGCTCCAATTGTGAAGGTCGAAGTTCCAATTACCAAGGACGACGCAAAGAAAGTGTGGGATCAAATAAGACCGCATATCCCTTACTTTTGTCTGTTTAAGGTGGATCGGGCGAGCTCTGATCAAGACCATGAAGCAAAAGACCCTTTGGCCGCCGCTGCGAAAATCGCGATTGCTGAGCGTGAAGCAGAAATTGCAAAGATCATCGAAGGCGTGGAAGAGCGAGCAACAGATTTGGTCCTGCGAACTCTCGAAAAACTGGAAGAGATGGCACCAGAGCTTGCTGTCGGACTAACGCCTGACATTGCTGGCCAACCCAAATGGGACGGCTTTAAAACAACCCTAAAGACGGAAGGAAACATTCCATTCAACAAGCGTGGTTCAGGCACGAAGCGTCTTGTACTTCTGAATTTCTTCCGGGCTGAGGCAGAGCGGCGGTCGGAGGAGGATGGCAGGGGTATAATATATGCTTTTGAAGAGCCTGAGAGCTCACAACATCCTGAAAACCAAAGGCTGTTACTTGAAAGTTTCAAGAAGTTGTCTCAAAGTGGGAACTCTCAAGTAGTATTGACAACTCATTCGCCATTGGTCGCTCAGAACCTACCGGTTGATTCGTTGAAGCTTGTCCGCAAACAAGCCGCTGATCAAGTTCCGATCATTGAAGAGGTTGTCGAAGGTGACCCCAACGCTGATCATATACTTGAGGCTATAGCTACCGAACTTGGGGTACTTCCTGATAGCCGATTGATAGCCCTCGTGATGGTCGAGGGGCCAAATGACGTGAATTTCTTTCGACACATCTATAGTGCTGTTGCGGGGATCGACCCCGACGTGATCGACCTAGGTGTCTCCCCGAACGTTGCAATAGTTCCCATGGGCGGCTCGGACCTCAAGCACTGGGTTTCAAAGCGATATTTGAAAGGTACTGGTTGCGTCGAGTATCACGTATATGATCGAGACTGTGGCCCGGACGACGAACCGGGCTATGGAACTCATGTTGCCATGGTAGACGATGCCGAAGATGCGAACTCAGCCCGCCTTACGACCAAACGGGAAACCGAGAATTATTTGCATCCAACTGCCATTCGTGAGGCCTTGGATGTCGAAGTCGAAATAGCCGATTTCGATGATGTTCCATTGGTGGTCAGCCAAGCTAGCAAGAAAACGGAACTCGCTCCTGACATGGGCACTGGCACTGCGAAGCGGCTCTTGAACGAACGTGCGGCGCAACGCATGGACGCTGCAATGCTGCGAGAAATTGATCCGGCTGACGAGGTTGTCCAGTGGTTTCGAGATGTGACCCAGATCGTGAGGCAAGGGTTGGCTGAACGAAGCTGACGAAGCCTCAATCCAACAAGTTGTTGGCCTGGCCTGCTAGCTACTTGACCAGGCTTCCGAAAAGACTGGCAAGCGCTGCATCGCCAAATTCCTCAGAAGTGCCGTCGCCGCGTCGTGATAAGCTGGGCCGGTATTCACCGTGATCGGGATCTTCAAACTCGACAAGCCGGTCAGTGACAACTTCCCTGGCATTGGTAGCGTCGTATCCGGTGAGCTCGGCCAAAGAGTCGAGATGTTCGAGATGCTCCGAGAGACTCTGCTCGGAATCCAGGTGACTGATGGCCTCTCTGGTATCAGTGAACTCGTACCGAACCATCCTGTCAATTGCGTCATCAACCTCCGCGGGGACATCATGGTCCATGTGTTCACGAACGTTCTCAATCGTGTTGATCAGATCATCTAACGCCATGCCGCCTTCGATAGCTTCGACCAAACGGGCTGAAATAGCGGCAAGCAAATCGGCGCGAACCGGATGCTCGTCATCGACAAAATTATAAACCCACCAATGCAACTCGGGAAATGACTGACCGTCCTGCCAAGACACAAGGTCAAGTTTTCCGTCCTGAAAGAGCGCAAGGGCTTTCTCGATAAACTTGTCCTGACCAGACGCCTCCCACCATTGCAAAAGTAGTTCGACCCGCGCCGTCACCGGCATATCGTCCGGCGACCATCTCCAGAAACCGTCGCTTTTGGTCTTTTTCATCGACGGCTTGGCGTCAATCCGATCTGAGTAAGCAGAGAAGGCAGTGGCGAACTGTTTCAGGAATTCCGGATGGGTCTTGAAGAGCTCTCTGATGTGCCACCACAATCCGCGCGCCCAGTCGGCGCGCTGCGCCGTACCGGGGAGTAACAGAAGAAACTCTTTGTCGTTCAGAAAGGATTTGAGAAAGTCGCGGAGTGACGGGTTTACAAACGAGACACGACTTCCCCAGATCGATATAAATCCCGACTCCAGCGATTTCAGGGCGTCCTCAAAATCAGTCGGTGTCGTCGGCTGGCCGTAATGAACGCTGATCGTCCTGTGCAGCTCTGAATAATTCGTCCTCGTATCTATAATGCTCTCGCCAAAATCGCTGCCAAAAAACATCGAGATCAGCAGGTTCTGCGATTTCGTGTCCAATGCCCTGAAGGGCCTGCTCCAGATCAGCTCCGGGTTCTGCAGTGCACTGTAAAGATAGGCCGGATATTGCTCCGGCGCGACATCATCCAAGCTATCGCTGGACGCCGACGCGATCACGCGCGGGTTATAGTTCTTGTGGTCGATGATCTTCTTGAGCCAATCGCCTTCCAGCAGCGCCCCGAAATGGTCGCGCGTCAGGCTCGATGCCGCCAGATGATTAAACAGAATGTAGGATTTTACCTTGCGGGTATACGACCCGACATCCAGCAGGTATTTGGCGAGCTGGAAGCGCTTGTCATCCACGTAGTCGGATATCCGGCGCGCTTCCTCGAAGATATGCGCGCGCGTTGTCAGAACGAAGCGTGCATTCTTTGAGGCTCTAACTCGCCGGACAAACGTCGCCAGTGCGGACTCCCGTTGGAGCAAGGATTGCCTGTCGAGCTGGATGCGACCGAGAAAGTCGTCAAAGAAGAATATGGTCGGGGTGTCGTCGTTAATCTGCGCGAATCCTTCATCCAATGATTTGATCGCGGAGAACTGCCAACCTTCGTTTAAATAGTAATAGGAAAGCATCTTTGCGAGCGTCGTCTTGCCTACGCCCGGCGGCCCGGAGATGACAAGCACCCTTTGTTCTTCGAGCTTTTTAGACGCTTCATCGAAACTCTCGTTGCGAACATAGACCTTTAGCTCGTCTAGGATTTCCTGTTTGGTCGCCTGCGTGTAGGCCTCAAGGCCGGAGCGCAATATCCGTTCCAGAACGGCGGCGCTGGAAAGCCAAAGCTTGAGATGCGCCTTCTCAATGTCGGGATAATTGCGCAGTGCGGTTTCGATATCTTCCTGCCCCCAGATATCGTTTGGTTCCTTCAAGAAATCGCCGAGCACCGCCGCGATCTTGTCACTACGAGACGGAGTAAGCGATTGCGAAGTAAAAAGGAGATAGCGGTCCGGCTTGAGCCTGTGCAACTTTTTCACTTCCCTGCCTACTGCCGACTTGAGCTGGGAAAAGCTTGATCCAACATAGTGCTTGCTCTGCAGGATGGTCTTTGTACCGCCTTTCGCGTGCCGCCCGTCGATCCCGCCGTCCGGACCGGGCCCAAAAGCCGAGAAGCGCAGTGCGGTTTCGACCTGCGCGATGTCCCTGCATAGGTCTTCGAAATCCACGTCTGAGAGGTTTTCTAATCTAGACAAAGCGGTGATCCAAAAAGCTCAAATGAGTGTGCCCGCGTTTCTTTTGCGAAGCATTTTAGTCGGAGCACTGCACTTACCGAGAACGGCAGTTCCCCACCAGACCCTACAGGCGTAAGGATGAAACCATCAAGGCCGCTTTGAATGGCTGCTCTCAGACGTGGGGCGCCTGGACGCTGCATCCGCAGAGAAGGACAGCTTCCCGCCCTTCCGTCGATGAAGGGCTCTTTGCCGTGGGTTACCTCGCCCCCAACGGGTTGGCACCTTGCATCTAACGTACTTTTTCTTATCACTGAACCAAGGAGTATCGGCGTCCCGCGCCAATCGGGTACAAGGTTAAACGCCAAGGGCAGGAGCGCAGCGCTCCTGCCCTTGGGTATGCAATTACGTTACAGCAACTGGATCAGTGCAGGAGCGCCGCCGGCTCATCATCGAGTTGCTCCAGGATCCGCCGGATCCGGCGCAGACTCATACCCGTGCGCTCGGCAGCCGCCACCACCGAACGCCGCGCCATGTGAAGGACTTCTGGATCAAGCTCCGAAAAGCCCCGCGCCAGGGTATCGAACATCTGTCCCGCGACCTGCGGCGTCACCTCGGGCAACTGAAAAACGGCACAGCGGTCCCGCAGCGGCGCCGCGATCCGGGAAAGGTCGTTGGCGGTCATGATCCAGTTCACGCGCGACGTATCGAACCGCAGGCGGAGAAAGGGACATTCGAACCGGCTGGCGGTCTCTGGCTCGAGCATCTGCATGAGCGCGGTTGTCAGGTCGGGCACGGTTCCACTGTCACTCTGCGGACGGGTTGCTTTGTCGATTTCGTTGACCACCATGAGCGGGTTCGCGACCCCCGTATTGAGCACCGTCTCGACCGGGAGGCCGGACTGGGCATTTTTCCACCCTCTCTCAAGGCCGGTCACGCGGAACGCGGCACTACCCGATCCGACATCGATCTGCCTGTAGGGGGCTTCGGTCGCCGCGGCGATGAGGCGCGCAAAGGTTGTCTTCCCGTCGCCCGGTGGCCCAACCAGGATCATCGGCGGAACGGACAATCCGCGGTGTCCCGCCCGGACCGAACGCCGCATATGCCGCATCAGGAAGGTGCTGATTTCAGACATCCACGGCGCCGCCGCGTGCAGCGCCGCAGCCCAGGCGTCGACGTCTTCCCGATCGGCCGGCCCGGTCAGTGCAGCACCTACACGCGCCAGCCGGATGAGTTGATCCTGTTCCGCTTCAGCCAGACGCTCGAGCCCGTTTGCGCGGATATGGCGGTCGCGAGCTTGCTGTCCTTTTCTCTTTGCAAACCTCTCATCAACGTATCTCAGCCTGTCTTCCCGGCCGAGACTGCATCGGATACGGCGCAGGAAGGAAATGAACCGCTGCTCGAATTCGCGTTGGGACGGGATTGCGAGCGCGGGCGAAAGGACCGGGAACTTGTTGTGCTGGCTAGCCATGCTCGCCTCCGCACAATGGGGGGAGCCCCGCGTGCGTGATCGCAAGACGGACGGAGACTCGGTGGGGCAATAGGTTGATCATGTCGTGCTCTCCATGTTGCGTGGTGAAACGCCGAGAGCCGCAGGCCGGTGGGCCAGGTCCAGAACGACAT
>NZ_JBKOTX010000052.1:0-30836 GCF_047086965.1 Roseovarius halophilus (ex Wu et al. 2025)
AACCTCACCGATCGCGTGCTGCGCGCCTGACCGGACCGCGCCGCCCGCATCGGCACCGACGCGATACGGACGCGGCCCCGACGCGCTGCCGACCCCCGGTTCAGCGCCCCGTGCCCGCTCCGGTTAACCATTTCCGTTAACGCAACGCGCGCCGCGACGGCCGCGTCTAGAACGGCGCCTTCGCCCGGAAGCGCACCCCGGCGCCGCCATCGGGATGACGCAGCCGCAACTCTTCCGAATGAAGCATGAGCCGGGTATGATCCCGCGCCGCGCCCTCGGCATAAAGCGGGTCGCCAAGGATGGGATGAGCCAGCGCCAGCATGTGCACCCGCAACTGGTGACTGCGCCCGGTCTTGGGCATCAGCCGCACCCGCGTCTCGCCCGCGCCGTGACGCTGCACCCGCCATTCGGTCAGCGCCGGCTTGCCCGTGTCATGGCAGACCTTCTGCAGCGGGCGGTTCGGCCAGTCCACGATCAGGGGCAGATCGACGCTGCCTTTCCTCGGCTCGAGATGGCCCCAAACCCTTGCGGCATATGTCTTTTTCGCGTGCCGCCTCTCGAATTGCAGGCCAAGGTGGCGCTGCGCGTGCGGCGACAGGGCGAACACCATCACGCCGGACGTGTCCCTGTCCAGCCGGTGCACCAGCAGCGCGTTGGGAAAGGCCTCCCGCACGCGCGACAGCAGGCAATCGGCCAGGTGCGCACCCTTGCCCGGCACCGACAACAGGCCGGCGGGCTTGTCCACGACAAGGATCTCGTGATCCTCGTGCAGAACGGTCAACGGGTCGGTGGGCGGGGCATAGTCCGACATGCCGCGCGCCCTACACCATGGCGCCGCGCGCGTCACGCCCGGCCCTGGCGTTAACCACGCCTCAACCGGCGGCAGGCCAGACTGCCCCGGCGCGGCAGCACGGCCGTTAACCATTCCTCAACATCCGGCAGGCTAACCATTAACCAGGTTCACCCAATCCGGATGCTCCATGGTCGCCCGCGCCCACACAGTCGCCTTCGAAGGCATCGACGCAAAACCTGTCGAGGTGCAATGCGCCGTCACCCCCGGCCTGCCGGCCTTTTCGCTGGTAGGTCTCCCCGACAAGGCCGTGTCCGAAGCGCGCGACCGCGTCCGCACCGCGCTGTCCTCCATGGCGATCGCGCTGCCCTCCAAGCGCATCACCCTCAATCTGAGCCCGGCCGACATGCCCAAGGAGGGCAGCCATTTCGACCTGCCCATCGCGCTGGCGCTGCTCGCCGCGCTGGAAGTCATCCCGGTGGACGCGGTCGAGCAGACCTGCGCCCTTGGCGAGTTGTCGCTCGACGGCTCGCTCGTGCCGGTGATCGGCGCCCTGCCCGCCGCGATGGCCGCCGCCGGGAACGACCGCCAACTGCTATGCCCGAAGGCATCGGGGCCCGAGGCCGCTTGGGTCGACGCGACCCGCGTCCTCGGCGCCGGCAGCCTTGCCGACGTCGTGCGCCACTTCACCGGGCAATCTCCGCTGTCCGTCGCCGAGCCCGGCGAAGTGCGGGGCGACGCCGCGGCGCGCGACCTGAAAGACGTCAAGGGCCAGGAACGCGCCAAGCGCGCCCTCGAAATCGCGGCGGCGGGGCGCCATCACCTCATGATGGTGGGCACGCCCGGCTCGGGCAAATCCATGCTGGCCGCCCGGCTGCCCGGCATCCTGCCGCCCCTCACCGCCGCCGAAGCGCTGGACACCTCGATGATCCATTCGCTCGCGGGGTTGATCGAGGAAGGCGGCATAAGCCGCGCCCGGCCGTTCCGCGAACCGCACCACACCGCCTCCATGGCCGCCATCGTGGGCGGCGGGCGCCGCGCCGCGCCTGGCGAAATCAGCCTCGCGCATAACGGCGTCCTCTTCATGGACGAGTTCCCGGAATTCCCCCGCACGGTGCTGGAAACGCTGCGCCAGCCCATCGAAACGGGCGAGGTCATGGTCGCGCGGGCCAACGCCCATGTGACATATCCCTGCCGTTTCATGCTGGTCGCGGCGGCCAACCCCTGCAAATGCGGGTACCTTTCCGATCCCGCCCGCGCCTGCGCCCGCGCCCCCCAATGCGGCGAGGATTACATGGGGCGCATCTCGGGGCCGCTGATGGACCGTTTCGACCTGCGCGTGGATGTGCCCCCGGTGGCCTTCACCGATCTCGACCTGCCCGCCTCGGGCGACGGCTCGAAAACCGTGGCCGCCCGGGTGGCGGCGGCCCGGGCGATGCAGGAGACACGCTTCGCCGACTCGTCGGGCATGCGCCTCAACGCCGATGCCGAAGGCGAGGTATTGGAACAGGTCGCGACGCCGGACAGGGACGGGCGCGCGCTGATCAACCGCGTGGCGGAGCGGTTCGGGCTTTCCGCGCGCGGCTATCACAGGGTGCTGCGGGTGGCGCGTACCATTGCCGATCTCGACGGCGCCGAGGCCGTGCGTCAACCCCACGTTGCCGAGGCCGTCGGCTACCGTGTTTCCGGCATCAGAGAGATTTGATCCACCCCGCCAGATCGCGCAGCGTTGCACGCGCCTCGGGCAGGACATTGTGAAATATCGGCCAGACATGCGGCAGATCATGCGCGATGGTTTCGGTCACCGCCACGCCCTGATCGCGCAGCACAGCGGCCATCCGGCGTGTATCGTCCAGCAGGATCTCGGTATCGCTCGCCGCCAGCCAGACCGGCCCGGCCCCCGCGAACCCGGCCAGCAGCGGGCTGGCGCGCGGGTCCGACGGGTCGGCGCCCTGCAGATACATTTCGATGAGCGAGTCCGCGCGCGACGCGGGCAGCATCACGTCCGCCTCGGCGTTGCGCCGCAGGCTTTCCCCCGCCAACCGCGCGTCAGTCAAGGGCGAGAAGGCGAAGGTCGCCACGGGCCCCGAGCCTTCCTGCCGCGTGCATCCGGCCAGAAGCGACAGGGCCAGCCCGCCCCCCGCGCTGTCACCACCAAGGATGACCCCGCCCGGCCGCGCGGCCAACGCGCCGTAGACGGCCAGCGCATCCTCCATGGCCGCGGGGAACGGGTGCTCTGGCGCCTTGCGGTAATCCGGCAAGCACGCCGGAAGACCCGTCAGGCGCGACACTTCGGCCAGCATCGCCCGGTGCGTGCGCGGCGCGCCGAAAACATAGCCGCCGCCGTGGAAATACAGGATCAGCGGCCCGGACTCCCGGCCGACCCCGGGGGCGCGGACCCAGTGGACCGGCACGCCGGCGACGTGACCGTCCTCGAAACGCGTTCCGCGCGGCGCATGAAAGAACCACCGCGCCTTGCGCTCGAAAGAGCGGCGCAGCACGTCCGGTGCAGGCCCGCGTGCCAGCAACCGCTTTTCGGTGAGCCGCAGCCACCCGTTGAGCAGATGACGAACGACGCTCACGCCCGGCGCGCCTCGATGGCCTCCCAGATCCGGCCGGCGACGTTGATGTTGTCAAAGCGTTCCAGTTCCTGGATGCCGGTGGGCGAGGTCACGTTTATCTCGGTCAGGTAATTGCCGATCACGTCGATACCCACGAAAACCTGCCCCCTTTCACGCAGAAGCGGGCCGATGGCCGCGCAGATTTCCCTGTCACGGTCGCTCAGCGCGACTTTCTCGGGGCGGCCGCCGACATGCATGTTCGACCGGGTCTCGCCCGTGGCCGGGACGCGGTTGATCGCGCCCACCGCCTCGCCCTCCACGAGGATAACGCGCTTGTCGCCTTCCTTGATCTCGGGCAGGTATTTCTGCACGATCAGCGGCTCGCGCGAGAACCCGGTGAACAATTCGTGCAGGCTGCTGAGGTTGCGGTCGGATTCCGACAGGTGGAAGACCCCGGCCCCGCCGTTCCCGTAAAGCGGTTTCAGGATCACGTCGCCATGACGGTCCTTGAAGGCACGGATCGCCCCCAGGTCGCGCGCGATGGCCGTGGGCGGCATAAGCTCGGGAAAATCGAGGATCAGCAGCTTCTCGGGGAAGTTGCGCACCCAGAACGGATCGTTCACCACCAGCGTGCCGGGTGACAGGCGCTGCAACAGATGCGTGGTAGTGATGTAGAACATGTCGAAAGGCGGGTCCTGCCGCAACCACACGACATCGAAATCCGCAAGGTCAACAGTCCGCTCCTCGCCCAGCCGGAAATGATCCCCGTGGACACGCTGCACCGTCAGAGGCCAGCCGCGCGCGGTGATGCGACCTTCCTCGTAGGCCAGCTGGTCGGGCGTGTAGTAGAAAAGCTCGTGCTCCCTTGCCTGTGCCTCCTCGGCCAGTCGAAAGGTGCTGTCGGCGTCGATGTCGATCGGGCCAATCGGGTCCATCTGGAAGGCGATCTTCATGGGGCTCCCCCGCAGTCATCAGATGCCTTTTCATGCGCCATGACCGCGCGGCGTGCAAATCAGAAATGACCGAACGCGTTCTCGACTATGTCAACGCGCCCCGTCTCGTCCACCGTTGCAAGGTCAAAACGCAGCGTGGTCAACTGGCCTTCGGGCGTGGTGCCCAGATACTCGGACGCGGCGGCGTGGATACGTTGCACCTGGGCGGGACGCAGCCGCCGCATCGCCGCGCCTGCATCACGTGCCGCCTTCACCTCGCAGAAGACATATTCGCCGTTCTCCAGCACGATCAGGTCGACCTCCCCGCCCGCGCCGCGCCAGCGGCGTTCCAGCAAGGTGGCGCCGCGTGTTCGGTAAACGCGCGCCACGGCGTCCTCCGCCGCGCGCCCGGCATGCCATGCCCGCTGGCCCCGCCGCCGCCGGTCCGGCGCAGGGGGGCGCGGCCCCGTTTGCGATGTTTTCATTCGCACCCGTCCTCTTTGCGGTCGCGCGTCATCTCGAGCGCGCGCTGATAGACCTGTCGCCGCTTCACCCCCAGTTCGCCCGCGACAATATCCGCCGCGTCACGAACCGAATGGTCCGGCAACACTTCCGACAGGCGGGAGGCTACGTCCGAATCGCTAACGTTTTCCGAAGCGCCGCGATCCACCAGGACCACGATCTCGCCTTTCAACGTCCGCTCGCCGCACAGCGCCGCGAGTTCATCAAGGCTGCCGTGCAGGACCTCCTCGAACTTCTTGGTCAACTCACGGCACACGGCCGCCCGCCGAGTCCTGCCAAGGACGGCGGCGGCGTCCATCAGCATCGCGGACAGGCGCCTTGGCGATTCGTAGAAAACCAGCGTGCCGGGCACGGCCGCCAAATCGCCCAACGCGGTTTTCCGCTTGCCTGATGCCGAGGGCAGGAAGCCGGCGAAAAAGAAACTGTCCGTCGGCAGCCCCGACAGCGTCAGCGCGGTGATCACGGCCGACGGCCCGGGCGCGGCCGTCAGCGCGTACCCCGCCGCCACGGCCTCCCGCGCGAGATCGAAGCCCGGATCCGCGACCATGGGTGTCCCGGCCTCGGCGGCGTAAACGACTGATTTCCCCGCATCGAGCGCCGCGAGGAGCCTCGGCCGCACCCGCGCGCCATTGTGATCGTGATAGGCGATCAGCGGGCGGTCCTGCAGCGCGATACCGTGGATGTCCATCAACTTGCGCAGGCTGCGCGTGTCCTCGGCCGCGATCACGTCGGCGGCGGACAGGATGTCCAGCGCACGCAGCGTGATATCGCGCGCGCTGCCGATGGGCGTCGCGATCAGGTAGAGCCCCGCCGCCAGCTCGTCGCTTTCCGGATTCACCACTGGACCCGCCCCGTGTGACGTTTATGATCCCAGACAACGAAAGACGGCACCGCCCGCCGCAGTCAGGGAGTCAAAGATCGCATGTTTGCTGTTTTATCAACGATCCGCAAGGCCTCGGCGCTTCTTCTCTCGGGACTGCTGGCGTCTTTGCTCGCAGCCTGTCAGGGGCCTGCCCTGCCCGGCGGAGGCAGCGGCGGCACGCGCACGTCCGCCACGGTTCCCGTGGCGCTTCTCGTGCCGCATGGCGCGTCGAACCCGCAAGAGCAGAAACTTGCCCGTGACCTCGAAAACGCCGCGCGGCTGGCCTCGGCGGACCTTGACGGCGTCAGGATCGACCTGCGGGTCTATGGTACCGCGGGCGACGCGGCCCAAGCCCGGAACGCGGCCGAGAACGCGGTTGCCGACGGGGCGCGGATCATCCTCGGCCCCCTGCATGCCGAGTCGGCGAATGCCGTGTCGGTCGCGGTCGCGAACCAGAACGTCAATGTGCTCGCCTTCTCGAACAATCCGACGATCGCCGGCGGGAACCTCTTCATCCTCGGACAGACCTTCCGCAACACGGCCAAACGGCTTGCAGGCTTTGCCGCGCGCCAAGGCAAGACCCGGATCATGGCGGTCCACGGCGACAACCTTGCCGGGCGTCTGGGCCGCGAGGCCATCGAACAGGCCGTGGCCGACACCGGAACCTCGCTTGCCGGCAGCGTGGGGTACCAGTTTTCGCAGCAGGGCGTGGTTTCGGCCGTGCCGCGCATCAAGGCCACGGCCACGAGCGAGGGCGCGGACGCCATCTTCCTGACGGCCAACACCGCCGGGGCGCTGCCGCTGCTGACGCAGATGCTGCCCGAGGTCGGGCTCGACCAGGAAAGGATCCAGTTCATTGGCCTGACACGTTGGGATCTGCCGCCGCAGACGCTCGAGCTGCCCGGGGTTCAGGGAGGCTGGTTCGCACTTCCAGATCCGCAGCGCGCCGCGCAATTCCGCAGCCGCTACGAGGCCGCCCACGGCGAACGCCCCCACGCACTTGCGGGGCTGGCCTATGACGGGATCGCGGCGATCGGCGCGCTGGCCGGCAGCGGCCGGCGCGACGCGCTCGGCCGGGCCTCGCTGACACAGGGCGCCGGCTTCGCGGGCGTCAACGGCATCTTCCGGTTGCGTCCGGACGGCACGAACGAACGCGGCCTTGCCGTGGCGACGATCCGCGACAACAAGGTGGAAATACTGGCCCCTGCCCCGCGCAGCTTTGGCGGCGCCGGTTTCTAGATCGGCACGCAGGATGGAGCAGCGATTGACCCCAGACCCGGAGGGCCTGATCCGTCCGGGCCCTGAAATCTTCGACATTGCCGGCACCGATGCGAGGATAGCCGATGCCGTGGCGGAAAACGCGTCGGACCAGACCGCGCTGCGCGGTGCCGTCGTCTCGATCCTCGGCGACGAGCTGCGGCGCGGGCGTGACGCCATCGCCGAAACGCTTTCACGCCACCCGTTCGCCGCGCACTCGGCCACGCGCAGTTATTGCTGGCTGACCGATCGCGTTGTTCTGGCTGCCTTCGAGACGGCCACGCGCGTCATGCACCCCTTGCCGACGCCCACCGACTCCGAACGCATCTCCGTTCTCGCCGTGGGCGGCTACGGACGGGGCGAGATGGCACCGCAATCGGATGTCGATCTGCTGTTCCTGACGCCCTACAAGATCACGCCGTGGGCCGAGAGCGTGATCGAAAGCATGCTTTACATGCTGTGGGACCTGCGTCTGAAGGTCGGGCATGCCAGCCGGACGATCCGCGATTGCCTGCGCCTCGGCCGAGAAGATTTCACGATCCGCACCGCGCTGCTGGAAAACCGCTTTCTCGCCGGGGATCCCGCCCTGTCCGAGGACCTGAACTCACAGCTGTGGGAAAACCTGTTCAAGGGCAGCGAGCGCGCTTTCATCGAGGCCAAGCTGGAAGAACGCGACGCCCGGCACAAGAAACAGGGCGGGCAGAGATACATGGTCGAACCCAACGTGAAAGAGGGCAAGGGCGGGCTGCGCGACCTGCAATCGCTGTTCTGGATCGCCAAGTACCTCCACCACGTCCAGGACACGGCCGAACTTGTCGCGCTCGGCATGTTCACCGAGGAGGAATTCGACACCTTCGCCACTGCCGAGAATTTCCTGTGGGCCGTCAGGTGCCAGTTGCACCTGGTCACGGGCCGCCCCAACGACCAGTTGACATTCGACCTGCAGGTCGAGGTCGCCGAGCGGATGGGCTACGTCGATATCGCGGGCCGCCGCGCGGTGGAACATTTCATGCAGGATTACTTCCGCCACGCCACCGCCGTGGGCGACCTGACCCGGATATTCCTGACCAAGCTGGAAGCCGCGCATGTCAAGTCCGAGCCGCTTTTGCAGCGGCTCTTTCGTCGCAAGAAGAAACTCAAGCAAGGCTACGTGGAGGTGCATGGCCGGCTGGCGATCGAGGACGAGACCACGTTCCTGGACGACAAGCTGAACCTGTTGCGCATTTTCGGGGAAGGCCTGCGCACCGGGCTGTTGATCCACCCCGACGCGATGCGCCTCGTCACGGCCAACCTGCGGCTCATCGACGAAAGCGTCCGCTCCGATCCGAAGGCCCGCAAGCTGTTCCTCGACCTGTTGCTGAAACACGGCAATCCCGAGCGCGCGTTGCGCCGCATGAACGAACTGGGCGTGCTGTCCGCCTTCATCCCCGAATTCGAACCCATCGTGGCGATGATGCAGTTCAACATGTATCACAGCTACACCGTGGACGAGCACACTATCCAGTGCATCAGCCAGTTGGCCCGCATCGAGCGCGGCGAACTGGCCGAGGACCTGCCGATCGCCTCCTCGATATTCGAAGAGGGGCTGAACCGCCGCGTGCTTTACGTCGCACTTTTGCTGCATGACATCGGCAAGGGCCGGCCGGAGGATCATTCGATCCTCGGGGCGCAGATCGCGCGCCGCGTGGCGCCCCGGTTGGGCCTGAAGGCGAAAGAGGTCGACACGGTCGAATGGCTGGTGCGGTACCACCTGCTGATGTCGGACATGGCCCAGAAACGCGACATCGCCGATCCGCGCACTGTCCGCGATTTCGCCAAGGCCGTGCAAACGCGCGAACGGCTCGACCTTTTGCTCATGCTGACGGTCTGCGACATCCGGGGCGTGGGTCCGGGCACGTGGAACAATTGGAAGGCCTCGCTGCTGCGCGCGCTCTACCGCCAGACCCGGCGCGCGATGGAAGGCGGGCTGGAAGACCTCAACCGCGAACAGCGGGGGTCGGACGCCAAGCGCAAGCTGCGCGAGGCCCTGGCCAACTGGGATCCGAAGGCGATCAAGGCCGAAACGGCGCGGCACTACCCGCCCTATTGGCAAGGCCTGCACGTGACCGCCCACGTGGTGTTCGCACGGCTGCTGCATGATCTGGACGAAGACGAGATCGCCATCGACCTCGCCATCGACGAGGATCGCGACGCGACGCGGGCCTGCTTCGCGCTCGCCGATCATCCCGGCATTTTCTCGCGGCTGGCCGGGGCGCTGGCGCTTGTCGGCGCCAACGTGGTCGATGCGCGCACGTACACCTCGAAGGACGGTTTCGCCACCGCCGCGTTCTGGATCCAGGACGGGGACGGTCACCCGTACGAGGCCGAACGCCTGCCGCGCCTGCGCGAGATGATCCACAAGACATTGCGCGGCGAAGTCGTTGCCGCCGAGGCCATCAAGTCCCGCGACAAGATCAAGAAACGCGAGCGCGCCTTCCGCGTGCCCACGCATATCACGTTCGACAACGAGGGGTCGGAGATCTATACGATCATCGAGGTGGACACGCGCGACAGGCCCGGCCTGCTCTACGACCTGACGCGGACATTGGCGGCCAGCAACGTCTACATCAACTCCGCGGTGATCGCGACCTACGGCGAACAGGTCGTCGACAGCTTTTACGTCAAGGACATGTTCGGTCTGAAATTCCATTCCCAGGCCAAGCAGGCCGCCCTGGAAAAGAAACTCAGAAAGGCAATCGCGGAGGGTGTCGAACAGGCAACCATCTGACCCGCCATGACACACCGGCCGCACCGCCGCCACAGCCACGACACCGCCAACCCCGGAAAGCCATGCGACACATCTACGAAGATCTTGCCTACGGGCCGGTGCCCGACAACGGGAATTTCTGGCGCAGCACGGTCGCGCACGCCCCCGACGCGCCGCCCGTTTCCGGGGCCATGTCCTGTGACGTCGCGGTGATCGGCGGGGGGTTTACCGGGCTTAATGCCGCTCTCGCGCTGGCTCAGGCCGGACGCCACGTGATCGTCGCGGACGCACAGGCGCCGGGCTGGGGGGCGTCAGGCCGAAACGGCGGTTTTTGCTGCCTTGGCGGCGCCAAGGCCAGCCCGGCGACCCTGAAAGCGCGGTACGGGGAGGCCGACGCCAAGGCCTATTTCCGGGCCGAAGCCAACGCCGTGGCCCATGTCGAGGCGCTTCTCGACACCCACGGGATCGAGGCCGACACCCATTCGCAGGGCGAAACGCTGGTCGCGCACCGCCCATCGGCGCGCGCCGCGCTCGAAGAACATGCCCGCGAAATATCCGCGATACACGGTGTTGCCTGCCAAGTGATCGGCCCCGACGCGATGGCGGAACACGGCATGAAGAACGCGGCATTTCACGGCGCCGTCACCAACCCGATCGGTTTCGCGCTCAATCCGCTGAAATATCACCACGGGCTGGCACGGGCTGCGGTCGCGGCGGGCGCCCGGCTTTGCGCGCAGTCGCCCGTCACCTCGCTGGGCCGTGCGCCTGACGGGCGGCACCTGCTCGGCACGCCGGGCGGGCAGATCACGGCCAAGACGCTTGTCGTGGCCACCAACGGCTACAGTTCCGACACGGTGCCGCGCTGGCTGGCCGGGCGCTACCTGCCCGCCCAGTCCAACATCATCGTCACCCGGCCACTGAGCGACGGCGAACTTGCCGATCAGGGCTGGACAACCCGGCAGATGTGCTTCGATACACGCCACCTGCTGCATTATTTCCGCCTCATGCCCGACAACAGAATGCTTTTCGGAATGCGGGGAAGCTGGCGGACAACCCGGTCGTCACTGGACCGCGCCGCACGCGCAGCGCGCCGCGATTTCGACCGGACCTTTCCGGCATGGCGCCATGTCGACACCGACCACGGCTGGTCCGGGCTGGTGTGCCTGTCACGCAACCTGACGCCCTTCGCCGGTCCCGTTCCCGGCCTTGAAAACGCCTATGCCGCGCTGGCCTATCACGGCAACGGGGTGTCCATGGGCAGCTATGCCGGGCGGCTCATCGCGGACCAGATCCTTGGCACGGGGCGCGACACGCCCGCACTGATGCGCCGCCCCATGCGCCGATTCGAGCTCGGGCCGCTCCGCCGCCTGTCGCTGCCACTCGCCTACGCGTGGTATACGGTCAAGGACGGTTTCTGAGCGCGGTCCGGGCGCTTGGTGTCATATCTCGACATTCATGCGCTTGATCATGCGGTCCCGCCCGGCCAGAGCCCGTTTCGCGCGGTCCGGATCGACCGCGGCACAGCCGTTGATCAGACACTCGGCAACAAGAATGAAGGTCGTCAGCGAGTTGGACAGGAAACTTGTCTCGTGCGGGACAAGGATCGCGACGCTCGAAACATCGACCAACGGGGAATTGCCCCGGTCGGTGACCGCGACAACGTCGATACCCTGCTCCGACGCCACGCGCGCGGCGTCGGCGACCTGCGCCGAATAGGGGGCGCAACTGGCGGTAATCAGGATATCCCCGCGCGTCATGGACGCGATCCCCTCGGCCGTCCCGAGCGCGTTGGAATCAAGCAGGTGCACATCCGACCGGATCATGCGCAAGCCGTAGACAAGGAAACTGGCAAAGGCATGGAACTGGCGGATGCCGTGCACCATCACGCGTGGCGCTTTCGTCGTCAGCCGCGTCGCCTGGCGGAACTGCTCGACATCGCACATTTCTAGGAAACGGTCGATGTTGGCCTGGTTCTCGTGACACAGGCGGGAAATCCCCCCGATTCCCTCGGCGTCCTGCCCCTCCAGCGCCGCGCGGGCCTGCCGGGTGTAGAAGGCCCCCGGCGCGGACATGGACGCATCCAGCAGGACCTGCTGAAACGCGCCGAACCCCGGATACCCGAGGTTGCGCGCCAACCGTGACAGGGTGGACGGGTTCACGCCCAGCTTTTCGGCGAGGGCCGTTATCGACAGCAGCGCCGGATCGCCCTGCAGATCCAGTATCCGGGCCAGCGCCTGCCGCGCCTTTGGACCTAGCGATACCGACGTCTTCCCCCGCGATATGCGCATCAGGAGTTCGCGAAGTTCCGGGACGGACCGGGGCGGGACAGCGCCCGCGTCAGTCGGTTCTGCTTCTGCCCGAGTAGACCGGCCCTTGCGAGATTTGGTCATGAACTCTCCAATCCACTGCCGACTTTCCTACGCGGAACAGTGCCGTGGCAAGCGTGTTCTCGCAATCGGGGTCATCCGGTTCCGTCCGGTGGATCGGAAGACCGCCGCCGCCGGTGTCCCGCAGCACGCCCAACGGATCGCGGGACGCCCAGGCCACGAGTGCCGACCCGCGCGCCTGACGATCCGCGGAAGACCGCGTGACGGTTTGTCCAACCGCACCCGCGCCCATGTGCAAGGCGTGGTTGGCATGAACCGCGGGCCGCTCCAGCATCCGCACGGAACATTCTCCCGCGCCGAACTCGACGCTGGCCAGCCGCGCCTCTCCTGCCCGGGCGAGGGTCAGGTGAAACCCGCCCGCCCCTTTTTCGCCGTGCAGCAGCCCGAGCGCGTCATCAAGGGTCTCATGCGTCAGGACGGCCCGCCCGATCACCATGCGCGGCAGCCCCGATTGCATGTTGCGCAGGCGCAGGTTGTTGACAGCCTGTACCAGACCCGAGGTGGTGACGGCAAAGGTGTGCCCGGGCAAGGACCCGGGGTAACAGAACGAGACGAAGCCCGGTCCGGTGTCCGGCGTGGTCCCCGCCATGAAACAATGGCCGCGGAATCCCGGCAGTCCATCCTCGTTATGCGCGATAACCGGTGTCTCGCCCGGCAACTGAACGGTTGTGCACCCGTCAGGCACGTTCGACAGGATGTCCCCCCGGCAGTTCCACGCCACCACCTGATCCAGCGGCAGGTCCAGCCCGTCGGCAAGCCCTGTCAATTCCTCCCAGATCGCGGGAAAGCGCCGCCTGACGCGCGCGGCCATCGCGCCCACCCTGTGGGAATGGGCGGGGTCCGTCACCGCTTTCCAGTAGTCGGCGGCGAGAAGAACGCCGTGCATCGCGTCGCGGCCCGCCTGCCCGAGCGCGCGCCCCACCTCTCGTGGCGTTCCGCGCGCTTCGACCCACCCCAGTTCCGCAATTTGTGCGTCAGACATGTTGCAGGAAATCTTTCATGCGGTCGTTGGGGGGCGTGTCGATCACCTGCCGCGGGTTGCCGTCAACCGCGATCTTGCCGTGCTCCATGAAGATGAGCCGGGTCCCCACCTGCTTGGCGAAACTCATTTCATGCGTGACGACGACCATCGTCATCCCCTCTTCGGCAAGTGCCCGCATGACGTTCAGCACCTCCTGCTTCAACTCGGGATCAAGCGCCGAGGTCGGCTCGTCGAAAAGCATGACCTTGGGCTTGACGGCCAGCGCGCGCGCGATGGCAACGCGCTGTTGCTGGCCGCCCGAAAGCTCGGCCGGGTAATGCCCCGCCTTGTCGCGCAGACCGACCTTTTCCAGCAGGTCACGGGCCACGTCCCGCGCCTTTTCCGCGGTCAGCCCGCGTACCTTGCGCGGCCCGAAGGCCACGTTCTCCAGCGCGCTGAGTTGCGGGAACAGGTTGAACTGCTGAAAGACCATGCCGGCCTCCTGCCGGATCTCGCGCAACTGCTTCGACCCGCCCGTGACACTGAGCCCGTCCACGACAAGGTCGCCCGACGTGATGCTTTCCAGCCCGTTGATACAGCGCAACAGCGTCGACTTGCCCGATCCCGAAGGTCCGACAAGCACCACGACCTCGCCCGCGTCGATCGACAGATCGACCCCGTCGATGACCCTGAGATCCCCGAAATGCTTCGAGGTGTTCCTGAATTCGATGATGCTCATAGGATCCTCATGCGTTTCTCGATGGTCCGCAGGATCAGGCTCAGCGTGCCGGTCATGATCAGGTATATGATCGCGACCGCCGTCCAGATCTCGACCGCCCTGAAATTGGCGGCCATGATCTCCTGCCCGGTGCGGGTCAGTTCGCCGACCCCGATCACGATGAACAGCGATGTATCCTTGAGACTGACGATGAACTGGTTGCCGAGGGGCGGGATCAGCCGGCGAAACGCCAGCGGCCCGACGATGTAGACAAGGACTTTCCAATGCGGCAGTCCGATGGCCAGCCCCGCTTCGGTCAGGCCCTTGCCGATGGACAGGAACGCACCGCGCACGATCTCGGCGATATAGGCGCCGGCATTTACGACGATGGCCAGAATGGCGGCCCCCAACGGGTCAATCCGCAGGTCGGCCAGCACCGGCAGCGCGAAATACAGGAACATCACCTGCACGACGATCGGCGTGCCGCGAATGACCTCGATATAGGCGAAGGCGACAGCGTTCAGGACGCGCCCGCCATAGGCGCGCATCAGCCCGGCGAGCGTGCCAAGGACAAGACCGCCCATCAGGCCCGTGATCGTGATGTAGACCGTCGTTCTGGCCCCGGCCAGCAACTGCGGCAGGAAGTCGACGATGACTGACCAGTCGGTATCCATAGCGGCTCTCCATGGTCATGTGGGAAAACTGGCCGGGCGCGTCGGCCCGGCCATGACATGCGTCACTGCGCGCTGTCCGCGCCGAACCACTTTTCGTAGATCGCGTCGTACCGGCCGTCTTCACGCATCCGCGCCAGCGCCTCGTTGACGGGCCCGACGAGATCGCTGCCCTTGGGGAAGCCGATGCCGTATTCATGCGCCATCTGCTGGTCGCCAACGGCCTTGACCTGACCGCCGCCCGCGGTCGCGATGTAATACAGGACGTTGGGGGTGTCGTGCATCGCGGCGTCAACGCGGCCGGTGCGCAGTTCGAGATACGCGTTGTCGATGTTGGGGAACTTGCGAAGCTCGGTATCCGGCAGATTGGCCTCGGCCCAGTCCGACGCCGATGTGCCCGTCTTCACCGCCAGCATCTTGCCGTCGAGGTCATCCCATCCCGAGATATCGCTGTCGGACGGCACCATCAGGCGAAAGCCGCTGTCGTAATATCCATCGGAGAAGTCGATCACTTCCTCGCGGGACGGCTTGATCGTGATCCCGGCCAGCGCGACATCCACCTGACCGGTCTGCAATGCGGGAATGATCCCCGAAAAATCCATCGGGCGCAGTTCATACTCCAGATCGAGGTCGTCCGCGATCGCCTGCCACATCTCGATATCGAAGCCGGTATATTCACCGTCCTGCTTGAATTCGAACGGCACGAACGCCGTGTCGGTGGCAACGACCAGTTCCTCGGCGCTCGCGGTACCGGCGCCTATCGCCACGGCGGCCGCGGCGGCCAGTTTCAGAATCTTTTTCATGTCAGCTCCCTGTGTGACTGTTGTGCAAAAAATCGCGCCTTCAAGGTGCGCAATGCAAATTTATTTGCACATTCTCGTCACGAAAGCAAACATTCCGCACAAAACCCGACCAGGCGACCGCCCGCAGCCCGGCATCGCGAAGCCACGATCAGCCGCGTCCCGATTTACGCGGGCAGCCGGGAAACCCACTCTAACACCTGATTCAAAAGCGGAATCGCAATCGCGCACCTGGGTGCTCGCCGCCGGTGCGCTGAAGGCGGGCGCCCGGCACGCCCGCGGCACGGCGTGGCCATCTGGCATCGTGCGGGAAACGGGCCACGCGCCCGCTTGGGCGAATCGCACCCCGTGGCCCCGTCTTTGCAAATGCGGGGCGAAGCCGTGCCTGCGGTCAGGCCTCGTCTTGGCCGGGCGCGGCCCAGAGCGCCTGGATCTCCTTGGAGAACGTCCGCTTCACCTGCTCCATCTCGCCGCTCGACACGTGCGTCTCCATGACGGTCAGAACGGCGCGGATCGCCTCGGGCGCATCACCCATGGGGTCCGTGTCGAAAGCGGCCTGAACCTGCGCCACGAAACCATCGGCACGGCGTTCGACAACGGGTGTCCTCGACGGGTTCCAGCCTTCGTAATAAATCCCCCGGATCAGAACGGGCAATTGCGCCCCGAGCTGGGCAGCCTCGTCCACGCCCAGATGATCCCGGATCACGTGCAGGACCTGCCGAAGCAGCCGGTACGCCCGCTGCTTGTGGTCCCATCCCGTGACCGCGTCCACCTCGTTGATCCAGACATTTGCCGACTCGACCGCCGAGTCGATGACCTTCAGGCCCAATGCGCTCATGACAACCTCCAGTTCCCGGCACCAACCATAGGGCCCGCCAAGCGCCCGGTGCCTTAACCTGCGTCAGTGCGGCGCGTGGCCGGATTGACCGCGGTCAATGGCAGCCTCCCACCGAACAGTCAGTATGTCCCGGACATACCGAAGCCCGTGACGGAAGGAGGCCAAGCCAATGTTTTTCGGAAAGATCGGTCTTTTCTCGATACTGGGGTTCCGCGTCAGTCTCGATCTTTCGTGGTTCTTTCTCGCGGTCCTGATCGTATGGTCGCTGGCAAAGGGATATTTCCCGGTGGTGATCGATGGCCTGTCCCCGGGAGCCGCATGGATCCTCGGCATTGTCGGCGCCCTGGGGCTTTTCCTGTCGATCATTCTGCACGAGGTCGCCCATGCCGTGGTCGCGCGGCATTTCGACATCCGGATCTCGGGCATCACCCTTTTCATCTTCGGCGGCGTTGCCGAGATGGAGAACGAGCCCCCGAACGCGCGGTCCGAATTGCTCATGGCGATCGCGGGCCCGTTGGCCAGCTATGGCCTCGCGCTCCTCTTTCAGGGCATTGCGCTGATGCTGCCGCCGGTCTCGGCGGCGGACCCCCTCGCCGCCGTCTTCGTGTACCTCGCGCTGATCAACGTCATCCTCGCCACCTTCAACCTGATCCCGGCATTTCCGCTTGACGGGGGACGGGTCCTGCGCGCCGCGATCTGGTGGTGGTCGGACGATCCCGACAAGGCCACCCGGATCGCCGCGGGGTCAGGCCGGCTGCTAGGGGCCGCGCTGATGATCCTCGGGGTGGTCAGCGTGGTCAGCGGCAATTTCGTTGCCGGGATGTGGCAGGCGTTGATCGGGCTGTTCGTGATCAACGCGGCGCGGGTGTCCGAATTTCGAAGTATACTTAAAAACGGCCCTCGGCGACACCCACCTGCATGACGTCAGGATCACGGCGTGCGGCGAGATAAAGCGCGGGCACGCGTCCCCTCAATACCGAAAACAGGACCACCGCGCCCGATGCCCTACATTGTCAGATTGCTGCCAGACCTTGCGCCTTGCCGCGGCAAAGCGCAACTGCAATCAAGGCGCGCAGCGCCTGAATCGGGCAGCGCGGCCCGGGCTTTAATTTCCGCCGTTTCCCGAGTGCCTGCCAAGGCATGGTATTCTGAGCCGCCCGCCGTGCCGTCCTGAGCAGCGGGTAGAAACATGTCGCCCCCTCAGCCTCCTGCCGGTTGATCCTCTAGAAGGAAGCTGATCTTGGTATTCACCCGGTAGCTGACGATCCTGTTGTTCTCGACAGACGCGTTCATGTCCTTGATATAGATCGACTTGATGTTGCGCACCGACTCCGACGCCTTGGTGACTGCTGATTGCGCGGCATCTTCGAAGCTCTTGTCCGATTCCGCCAGGACTTCAATGACCTTGAGCATTGACATGGCATACCTCCGTTTTCCCGTCGGCGCGTCATGGCGGCCGACAACATCAGGCTAGGCGGCACGACGTGACCGGACCTTAACCTCAAGCAAATGCGACGGCGTCGTTTACGACGATCAATGCCCGGGACCGCGCGGCCCGGTAGCGTCGGGCCATGACGCGTCCTTCTCCTCCCTCTTGTGGCATCCGTCGCCTGTGCGTCACAGGTGATGTGATGACCGGACGCGGGATAGACCAGGTTCTGCCACGGCCCTGCGACCCGGCGATCCCCGAAAGGTACATGAGATCGGCCACCGGGTATGTCGAACTGGCCGAGCAGCATTCGGGCGCGTTCGACAAGCCCGTGAACGGCGCCCACATATGGGGCAGTCTGCCAAGGGATTTGGACGTGCGCGGCTGCGCCCTGCGGATCGTCAATCTTGAAACCGCCATCACCAACAGGGGCCGCCCGGCGCCCAAAGAAATAAATTACAGGATGTCGCCCGAGAACGCATCGATCCTCGCGTCGGCGGGCATCACGGCCTGCACTCTTGCCAACAACCACGTGATGGACTGGGGGGAACAGGGGTTGCTGGATACGCTGGACGTGCTTGATCGGCTCGGGGTGAAACATGCAGGCGCCGGCAAAACGATGGCGCGGGCCGCCGCGCCCCTGATCCTCGACCATCCGGATGGCCGGCGTGTGCTGGTATCGGCGTTCGGGGACGTTTCCGCCGGTGTCCCGCGGCATTGGGAGGCCGGGGCCGACCGCCCCGGCGTTGTGCTTTTGCCGGGGTCGGCGGACGCGGCCATCGCCTCGGTTCGGGTCCGGCTCGATCCGCTGCGCCACCCGGATGACATCTTCGTCGTGTCACTCCACTGGGGAGGCAACTGGGGCTACGACATTCCGCAATGGCAGCGGCGCATGGCGCATGCGTTCATTGACGAGGCGGATGCGGATCTGGTCGTCGGGCACTCGTCGCACCATGCGAAAGGCATGGAAATCCATCGGGGCCGGCTGATCCTGTACGGATGCGGCGACCTCGTGAACGATTACGAGGGGATCGGCGGATACGAGGGTTTCAGGCCGGACCTGGGGCTTGCTTTCTGCGTGGACCTAGAGGCGGCGACGGGGCGGCTGGCCGCGCTGGAGGTCATTGTGTATCAGCGCCGGCAGTTCGGGCTGGTCAATCCCGGGCGCGACGCGGTTCGACGGTTGGCGGACATGTTCGCGCGTGAAAGCCGCCTTGCCGGCTGGCGCGTGGACAGCGCTGACAGGTCGATCCTGTTGCGAAAGGGCGCCGCGCCAAGGTGAACGGCCTCAGCCGTCGCCGGTCCGGTCTGGGCGAAGCAGGGCTTCGGCCTCGTCCATCAGGCGGGTCACCTCGGCATCCGATGTCTGGCCGAAATCGACATAATGCGCTCCGATGGCGTAAAGAGACCTTGGCTTGAGCAGGCAGAATACCGCATCGACATCCGCACTCAGCCGTTCCAGCGTATCCGGCGCCGCGACCGGGACCGCGAGGACGAGTTTCGCGGGCCGTCGCTTGCGTACCGCCCTGAGCGAGGCGCGCATCGTCGCGCCCGTGGCAATGCCGTCATCGACCACGATGGCCGTCCGGCCTTCCACCGGTACCGTGGCGCGCCCTTTCACGTAGACGTCCCTGCGCCGTTTTATCTCCTCCAGCTGCGTTTCGGCGAGGTGCTGGATGTCATCCTCGGAAAGGCCGGCATGTACGGCGATCGTTTCGTTGACGACGATCTGCGGATCATCGCCGTTCACCACGGCCCCGGCGGCCAGTTCGGGCTGCCGGGGAACGCCGATCTTGCGCACCATCACGAGGTCCATCGGTGCCCGCAGTTCACGGACCAGTTCAATGCCCACGGGGACGCCGCCGCGCGGCAAGGCGAGGATGACCGGGTCTTCGAGGCCTTGTGCGGCGATTTCCAGTGCAAGAGCTTTCCCGGCCTCGCTGCGGTTGAGGAAACGGGTCATGGAGCCCGTTCCGCGCCTGCAAGCCGCGTTTCGAACCAGTCACCCGCCAGCTCGACCACCTGTTCCAGCGTGCCCGGCTCCTCGAAAAGGTGGGTCGCGCCGGGCACGATCTCGACCGCGAAAGCGCATGACAGGCGCTGCGCGGCTTGGTCGTTGAGGTCGATCACCTGATGGTCCGCGCCGCCCACGATCAGCAGGACCGGGGCCCTGACCTCGGGCAAAGCCGTGCCGGCCAGGTCGGGCCGGCCGCCGCGCGACACGACGGCATGAACTCTGGCCGGGTCCTGCGCGGCAGCAACGAGGGCCGCGGCGGCGCCCGTGCTGGCCCCGAAAAGGCCGACCGGCAGGGACGCCGTGGCCGGGTTGTGCTTTGCCCATTCTATCGCGTCGAGCATCCGCCGGCTGAGCAAGGCGATATCAAAGACATTCGCGCGACTGGCCGCTTCGTTTTCGGTCAGAAGGTCGAAAAGCAGCGTACCGATCCCGCGTCTTGCCAGCTCCTCGGCGACGAAATTGTTGCGCGTGCTGCGATGGCTGCTGCCTGCGCCGTGGGCGAAGATCACGAACCCCACCGGGTCATCTGGCAGGCGCAGGAACCCCTCCAGACGTTTCTCACCGACGAATACCGTCTGCTTTTCCATCACGTGCTGGCTCATCATGTCCTTCTTGGCTCAACCGTGTCATGCCGTGCAGCCGTTTGTGCCCGACTATGCCCCGGTCGTCAGGTGGTTGCCTTAACTTCCGTCAACCGGTGGGGGTGCGCGGGACGGAAGAGCGCCAGAGACGACGTTGCAACCGGTTTGCGCGCCGCGCTGCGCGAGGATCGTGGTGAAATCGAGGCCGAAGAGACGCGCGAGCTGCTTGGACCTGTCACGCTGGACCACGTGCGGGGCGACCTTCACGTGCAAATGTCGGCGTCCGACGGGCCGCCTGATTGGTCGGCGCGGGCCTCGGGAACATGCGCTTTGGTATCGATCAGGCGGGGCGCGGCGGGCCTCCGCCGGAGGACGTGGTCACCACGCGCGACCTGCCGGGGCTGTTGCAAATGTTGACGCGGGCCTGAGGCTGGCGCACCGGAGTCCGGGGCTTGCGCGAGGGTCCGTTTCGCGTGGGTATCGCGTCGGTTTCGGGTTTCACGGTGGCTGTTCCGGCGACCGGCGGTTTCGTCGGCTCATAGCGGGCCTGCGGGCGAGGAGGCGCTTATTTGACGCAGCCCGCAAGAGGCCGGGAAAGCTGATCGTGCTTGCTTGCGGCCGTTGTGGTGGGTGATATGCGACGCCATGACCGTATGTCGCATGATCAAGTTACGGCCGGGCGCAGTCGTTTCCGGCTTGCTGGCCGTCGTGATGGCGGTCCAGATCGCGACGGCGTTCCTGCCCGCCCGCGGCGCCTCGGCGGCCGAGACGTTGCGGATGGTGATCTGCGGCGCCGACGGTCTTCGGACGGTCACCGTCGATCCTGAGCGGGGCGATAGCGGCGGAACGCCCGAGCCGGGCGCGGCGGTCAAGTGCCCTTTCTGCGTTCTGGCAGTTGGCGGTATTCCCGAACCCGCGACGGGCGCCGCGATCGCCGCGGACATGGCGGGTATCCGTTTCTATCCTGTCACCGCGTCGCAGGACACCGGCAGACCGGCCCGCGGCAATTACGCAATCCGCGCCCCGCCACTGAACTTTTGATCCTGATTCCGGGCGCGCATCGCGCGCCATGACAAGGCGCCGGCGCCAGATTGGGCGTCGCGCGCTCAACGGCACACAAGATCGAAGGTTCAAGATAATGTTTCGACACAACAAGGCGCAGCTTGCCGCGCCGACAGCATTGCTGTGCTCCCTGTCCGGGGCGGCACTGGCACAATCCTCCGCGGAGACGGATATCATGGCGGATGCGGCTTTCACGCTCGACGCCATCGAGGTGGTGGCCCCCGCCCGACAAGACGGGCCAATGACCAGCATCGTCGCCCCCGGCGACATGAACACCGCGCCGGTTTCGGATGGCGGCGCGTTCCTGCGCGAACTGCCCGGCGTCACGTCGGGGCGCATGGGCGGACACGGGCTGGAACTGGTGATCCGCGGACAGCAGCAGACCCAGCTCAACATCATCGACACGGGGTCGTTCACCTACGGGGCCTGTCCCAATCGCATGGATCCGCCCACCAGTACCGCGTCGCTGAACCGCGCCGACACGATCATCGTCGAGAAAGGCTATGCCAGCGTCACGCATGGCGCCGGCGGGTCGGGGGGCACGGTGATCCTCGAACGCGAAGCGCCCGAACTGGAAACCGGTGATGCCTTCTCGGGCAGTTTCTCGGCCGGGGGTGGCTCCAACGGCACCGGCAGCGAGGTGTCCGGCGACTTCACGCTCGATCTTGGGGGCGGCGCCTACGTGGAAGGCGCGGCCGAGCGCAAGTCGGCCGACAATTACACCGACGGCTCGGGCCGGACCGTGCGCAGCGCCTACGAGGAAACCGGCGCGGGCGTCACGGTCGGCTATGTCGGTCAGGGCGTCGATCTGGCCTTCGACGTGGATTACACGCTGGCCGAGGATGTCCTGTTCCCCGGGGCGGGGATGGACAGCCCGCTGGACGAGACATTCGTCTACCGGTTGCGCGGCGGTGTCGACATGGATGCCGGGGCGTTGACGCGGATCGAGGGCAACCTTTACCTCAGCACGGTCGATCACGTCATGGACAATTATTCACTTCGTCCCGCGGGCGGCATGGTGATGCGCACGCCCGCGACGTCGGACACCACGGGCGGCAAGCTGGAGGCGCACCTGGCCTTCGGGGCGACACAGGCCAAGCTGGGCGTTGATTTCAGGTCCAACGAGCGGCTGGCCACGGCCTATGCCGGCATGGCGTCCATGATTCCGCTGCTGGAGGCGGCGGACCCGTCGCGGGCGCGGTTCCTGCTTTGGCCGGACGTGACGATCGCGCAGACCGGGCTTTACCTTGAAACGGAAACGGACCTGTCCGAACGAACGGCCCTCACACTGGGGGCGCGGTACGATTACGTCGAGGCAAGCGCCGGTGCCGCGAATGTCGCGCCGGCGCTCGACGGGGGGCGCACGCCGAACAGCTACTATACCATGCAGTACGGCACTGATTTCAACGCCATGCGCGAGGAACACAATTTCGGCGCCCTGGCGCGGCTGGAATACGCGCTCGACGCCAACACGAAAGTCTTTGCCGGGCTTTCACGCTCGGTCCGGACGGCGGACGCGACGGAGCGGGCCATGGCGCGCATGAACTGGGTGGGCAACCCGGACATCGACCCGGAAAAGCACCATCAGCTCGACTTCGGGGTGCAGTGGGACCGGGGTGACGCCTACCTGAATGCCGCGGCCTATGCGGACTGGGTGGATGACTACATCCTGCGCGACCAGTTCTCGGTCGCGGGTGTCACGACCTATCGCAATGTCGATGCCCGGCTGTCGGGTGTCGAACTGTCCGGCGGCTGGACGCGTGGCGGCCTCGAGATCCGGGGCGATGCCACGTGGACCCACGGCGAGAACCTGAGCGACAACCGCGCGCTTGCGCAGATCCCGCCGCTGCAAGGGCGGGTTTCGGTCGCCTATGGGCACGACGGCTGGCGCGCGGGTGCGCGGCTGAACTGGGCCGCCGAACAGGACCGCATCGACCCGTCCCGCGACCCGGGAACGACCGATGGCCATGCCACGCTGGACCTTTTCGGCAGCTACGAGATGCACCGGAACGCGGTCATCAAGGCTGGCGTGAACAACGTGACCGACCGGACATATGCCAATCACCTGAGCCGGTCGAACCTGTTCGATCCGGCCGTCACGCAGGTGAACGAACCGGGGCGCACGTTCTATGTCAGGCTGGACACCGAGTTCTGACACCCCGCCCGGTGCGGCCCTGCCGCGCCGGGCACCGTGACCGTCGGACAGGCCGGGCGCGTGCCGCTATTGCTGGATCGACTGCAGGAAATGCACGAGTTCCAGTATCCGGTGCCGGACGCGTTCGGCGTTCATCCTGTCCGGCCCCCACTTGTAGAATTCCTGATCCATGTAGCGATCCCCCCACACGGGCATCTGGCGGTCGCCGTGGGCGGCGATGTCGGCGCGGCCGTCGATGACGGCGAACACCTCGTCGACGGGGAATTCGCCGCCGTTATTGGCTGCCAGCATCGTCAGGTCACCCGGATCGACCCCCTTGAAAACCCGCGTGAGGAAGCCCGCGCCCTTGCCGTCTCTGCCGTGACAGGACGCGCAGGAATTTATGAATTCGTCGGCGCGCGCCTCGAAGGTGGTCTCCATTTCCTGCGCCGATACCGCTATCGGGTGCGAAAGCGCCAGAACTGCCACCGCGCAGAATGATTTCAATCTCCGCTTGGTCATCGTGTCTCCTCCCCTTGACTGGACGGTGTTCGCAGTTTCGGGCGTTCCCGCCGCGCGGTCGTTAACCTTCGTCAAACAATGCGGGCCGGACCCGGTGACGGCGCGGCGCAGCGCACGCTCATTAATGCAAATCAACGACCGCGGCGAAACGGGGCGCTAGGGGGTGACGACACAACCCGAGGAGGCGCACATGTCGGAAACATCCGCGACGAAAAGGAAGACGACCTACATCAACATCCCCGAAGCCGTCGGTGTTTTCGACAGCGCGGCGGACCTGAAGGCCGCGTTCCACGACCTTCGGTTGATGGGATTCCGGCTGGACGAGATCAGCGTCCTCGCCCGGCAGGAAGTGCTGGAGGAAAAACTGGGCCGTGCCTTCTGGCAGGCGCCCGAACTGGAGGATGACCCGAACGCGCCGCGCGCGACATTCATTTCCGAGGAAGCCATGGGCGAGCTGGAAGGCGGGGTCGCCGGCGGGTTCTTCTTCCTGGGGTCCTATATCGCGATGGCCGCGTTGCTGACACCGGCCAGCACGCTGGCCGCGTCGATCGCCGCGATCGCGATCGGGGGCGGCCCGGCTGGAATCATCGGCGCATTGCTTGCGCGGCGCATCGGACATCGGCACAGGGATTACTACGAAAACCAGATACGCCACGGCGGGATCCTGATGTGGGTGCGTGTGACCGACAAGGTGAAGGAGGACTTGGCGGTCAAGATCCTCGAGGGCCATTCGGGGCGCGACGTTCACGTTCATCCATGGTCCGAATAGGGCGGGCAATCCTCGCGGCCGTGGCGCGTGTTGCTTTTCTCGGGATGCGCGCCGCACTCGTTTCCCTCAAGATGACAGGTGGTGTGGCCACACGCCCACGCCGTGCATTTTCAGGTTGTTGCCGCAGGTTAAGGCGGTTAAGAGCAGTTTCAAGGCAAGCTGGTGCTGTGCAAGGCCGGATGTGTTTGACTTCGTCGGCGTACGAACCAACATCATGCACGCAAACTCAAATCCGGTTCCGGGGATATGTCATTGGGCTCAATCAGGATGAATGCCAAAAATGAAATCCATTCGGATACATCCTGCAACTTGGCATTTCAGGACGTCAAGAAAGCCGTCGGCACGATCATGCGGCAGCCAGCCGTCACCGTACATCCGACGGCGACAATCGACGCGGCAGCGCGGCTCATGCGGGACGAAGCGGTCGGGATGCTGGGCGTTCTCGATGATGACGGGGCATTGGTGGGCGTGCTGACCGACCGGGATATCGCCATCCGCACCATCGCCGCCGCCGAGTTCCCGGGCGATGTTGTTGTCAGTGAGTCGATGACCACGACGGTAATTGTCTGCTACGAAGCGCAAAGCGTGGAGGACGCTGCCGCGATCATGGGCGACAACCAGATCCGTCACCTGCCCGTTCTCGACGCGGCGGGACAGCTTGTCGGTCTTTTCTCGCTCGACATGATCGCCGAGGATGTCTCAGAGCATCTGGCCGGCGAAACGCTGGGCGAGGTCGTGGAAACGCGCTGAGCACCGACAGGCCGGATAAATGCGGCGCACGCGGCGCTTTTTCAGAACGGCAGGATACAGCGCCGCAAGTCTTCACGCATGATTCCTGCCAGTTCGGCCAGTGCCTCGGGCTCCAGTATCCGGATGTCCATGTGGTTCTTCATGGTCAGGATGCCGTTGCGGGCCATCCGGCGCATGGTCCGGCACACATGAACCGACGACAGCCCGACATAATCGCCCAGTTGCTGTTGTGTCAGCGGCACGTGGAAATCGTTTGACGGCATGTTCGGAACACGATCCAGCCGGATGCAAAGCTCCAGCAGTGCATAGGCGATGCGCATCTCGGCGGTCCCCTTGCCGAGGCGCAGCATTCGCTCGGCCCGGCGCGCGGCCCTTGCGGCATCCATGCTGCGCATGACGTGCCGTGCTTCGGGCCAATCCTCGGTCAGCCGGACCCAGCTGGCATGGGGGATCGCCGCCACCGCCCCGTCGGTGAGCGCCTCGACCGTGACGCACGACGTGGTTCCGTCGGCGGCGGCGGGATCGATGATGTCGATGGGCATTGCGAAGTCGATGATCTGGACCTGTCCATCGCAGAGTGACTTGCTCAGCGACAACCACCCTGTCATCACGCAAAATATGGTGTCGTTCCGGTCGCCTTCCAGCAGGAGCGTGCTGCCGGCACGCAGCGGCCGCACGTGACGCCCGAACAGCGCCTCGACAGGCGTCGCATGGCCCCGGTCGCCCGATGATGGAAATCCAAGGGGCATGCCACCCGGTTTCGTTATGAAATGTCGATCAGAAAACATGACAATCCTATCCTTTTATAAGCTCAAGTGTACAAGTTTTCGGCAGGGGCACTCGTAAAAATGCAAGAAAAGAATCGGGCCATCACCCCCCTCGACCGTGGTAGATTGCTGTGCGTTAACCCTCATTGATTTGAATCAAGTTTCTCGCCTTCTGGTAAAAGGGTATCCCGAAGCAGCCTTGGCGTGTCTTTACTTATGTTAATGCGCCTGTGGCGCGGGATGCGGACACTCTGCCAAGATCGCGATCAAGCCACCTCACCTGTCAGGAGCGAACACATGGCAAAATCCAAGTCCGGCCCCTCGGCGCTCAATCACATGACGCGGCAGATGACCGACATGATGACGCAGAACGCGATGCTCGCCCCTCAGGTCGAACATTTCTGGGAGGCGCAGGAGAACATCCTGAACGAGACCGAACGATTCGCGCGACACTGGTTCGAGCGGCGGCATGCCGCCACGCGGACGGCGCTGGAAGCCGCGCACGACGTGGCGCGGAACGGATCGTCTGACCCGACGATGATGATAAAAGCGATCACCGACTGGCAGGCGCATTCGATGGAAAGGATCGCCGCGGACATCGAGGATTGCGCCGAGTTGTTTTCGCGGTGCGCCGGGCATGTGACGCGGGCCGAGACCGAGGCAGGTGAAGAAGGTCTGGAAGAGGCCGCCCGCAACGTCAACGCGGCCGGCGCCGCGCAGCGGCATGCCTCCGTACCGGTCTGAGAGCGGCCGCGGGCATACATCGACGCGGCGGCAAGGAGAGAATGATGCAGATACCGCTGGAATGCTCGTTTCACGACGTCGAGCACACCGAGGAGATCGAAACGTTACTGCGGGAGAAGGTGGACCAGCTCGAAGCGTTTCACGCCGGCATAACCAGTTGCCGCGTTCACCTGCGGGCGCCCCACAAGCGCCATCGCAAGGGCAATCTGTACGAGATCACGGTGGAGGTCAGGGTGCCGGGCACCGAGTTGGCCGTGCATCACCATCAGGAACAGACGTCGGAGCACGAGCATCTTGCCGTCGCGATACGGGATGCTTTCACCGCGATGTCGCGAAAGCTCAAGAGGCGCAAGCAGAAGGCGCGCGGCGACGTGAAGGCGCATGAGGGCCAGCTGCAGGGCAAGGTTTCCGAAATCCACCATGCCGAAGGCTTCGGCCAGATCACGGCAAATGACCACCGGCTGATCTATTTTCATCGCAACAGCGTGATCGACGGCCGCTTCGATGATCTGAAGACCGGTGATGCGGTGGAAATGGTCGTTCAGGACGCGGAAAGCGACATGGGGCCGCAGGCAAGCACGGTACGCCCCATCGGATCAATGCAATACACGCCGGGAGGCTGACCGCGTGGCGGGGCCCTGCTCCCCGCGCCTGCCGATCAAGGGCATTTTCGGAAATGTCTCCCCTTTCGGGCATGACTGATCCCGTCCATGCGGCTTCAGGTAGGCAAGCGTTGCAACGCTCTGTAGACAGCATACCGCATTTCTTGTGCGCCGCATAGTACTGCCGGGCATCCCGGCCATGCTTGTTGACACTTCGGATGGCAAGGAAGATCGTGAAACGCCGGTCAAAAGGCACGGTATCGGGATAACCGGGCGCCAAACCTGCCTCCTTGACGTGGTGGTCCATGGTGCTCCGAACCAACTCGGGAGCGGGTGTCAGGACGCCGGTTGTGAAGGCGATTTCAAAGTCATCCGGCGCTAATTCACGGCTGGCGGACCGACCAAGGGATTGCCGGCACGGTTACGGTGCCGCGCGCGGGGTCGTTTGTCTTGGTGATGTGGCGGTTTCGGGCGTGGTTTTGGGATCGTGACGTCTGCATCACGGCGTGGTCGCGGTGGCCACCCAAGAGTATGGCGCGGGTACTTGGCGTGTTTTCGGACGGTTTGGTTGCGGGAGTAGGATTTGAACCTACGACCTTCAGGTTATGAGCCTGACGAGCTACCGGACTGCTCCATCCCGCGGCAATTTTTGTCCCTTTTTGGGGACGTGATCGTAAGAGAGATACGCGGGGCTTTTCCAGGTTTGGCGGCGACCTACTCTCCCACGTCTTGAGACGCAGTACCATTGGCGCTAAGGCACTTAACGGCCGGGTTCGGGATGGGACCGGGTGTTTTGCTCTTGCTATGACCACCAAACCGGGGAAAGCCCCTGTTTTTTCCAAGTCGTGTACACTTTGAGTGTATGCTTTTGGTCCGTCGGGCGCGTGTTTTCGGCGCCCGGGCCATGTCTGGCTTTTACTGGATCAAATCAAGCCTTTCGGACAATTAGTACCGGTCAACTGAACGCATTGCTGCGCTTACATCTCCGGCCTATCGACGTGGTGGTCTACCACGGTCCTCGGGGATACCTTGTTTTGAGGGGGGCTTCCCGCTTAGATGCCTTCAGCGGTTATCCTGTCCGATCATAGCTACCCTGCACTGCGGCTGGCGCCACAACAGGTCCACCAGTGGATCGTTCACCCCGGTCCTCT
Organism: Roseovarius halophilus (ex Wu et al. 2025); assembly: GCF_047086965.1. Taxonomy (NCBI): domain Bacteria; kingdom Pseudomonadati; phylum Pseudomonadota; class Alphaproteobacteria; order Rhodobacterales; family Roseobacteraceae; genus Roseovarius; species Roseovarius halophilus (ex Wu et al. 2025). The sequence continues at coordinate 28,574 of NZ_JBKOTX010000052.1, forward strand.
CGTACTAGGGGCAACTCCTCTCAAGTATCCTACACCCACGGCAGATAGGGACCGAACTGTCTCACGACGTTCTAAACCCAGCTCACGTACCTCTTTAAACGGCGAACAGCCGTACCCTTGGGACCTGCTCCAGCCCCAGGATGAGATGAGCCGACATCGAGGTGCCAAACACTGCCGTCGATATGGACTCTTGGGCAGTATCAGCCTGTTATCCCCGGCGTACCTTTTATCCGTTGAGCGATGGCCCTTCCACGCGGGACCACCGGATCACTATGGCCGTCTTTCGACTCTGCTCGACTTGTCAGTCTCGCAGTCAGGCTGGCTTCTGCCATTGCACTCAACGAGCGATTTCCGACCGCTCTGAGCCAACCTTCGCGCGCCTCCGTTACTCTTTGGGAGGCGACCGCCCCAGTCAAACTACCCGCCACGCAGGGTCCCGGACCCCGATGAGGGGCCGCGGTTAGACATCAAGCAGAGCAAGGGTGGTATCTCAAGGAAGGCTCCACAGGAACTGGCGTCCCTGCTTCGAAGCCTGCCACCTATCCTGCACATGCTGTGCCTGATGCCAGTGCGAAGCTGTAGTAAAGGTGCACGGGGTCTTTCCGTCTAACCGCGGGAAGCCTGCATCTTGACAGGCAATTCAATTTCGCTGAGTCGATGTTGGAGACAGCGGGGAAGTCGTTACGCCATTCGTGCAGGTCGGAACTTACCCGACAAGGAATTTCGCTACCTTAGGACCGTTATAGTTACGGCCGCCGTTTACCTGGGCTTCAATTCGGTGCTCTCACACCTCCTTTTAACCTTCAGGCACCGGGCAGGCGTCAGACCCTATACGTCGTCTTGCGACTTCGCAGAGCCCTGTGTTTTTAGTAAACAGTCGCCACCCCCTGGTTTGTGCCCCCAGCCAATACTTGCGTAGAAACTGGGCCTCCTTCTCGCGAACTTACGGAGGTATTTTGCCGAGTTCCTTCAACATCGTTCTCTCAAGCGCCTTGGTATGCTCTACCAGTCCACCTGTGTTGGTTTAGGGTACGGTCTGATGGAGGGGCTGTTTCCAGGGACTGATCAGCGGCCCATCCAATCCGATAAGGATGGACAACCGTCACAATCCGTCACCACCTCCCGGCCCAGGAATATTAACCTGGTTCCCATCGGCTACGCCTTTCGGCCTCGCCTTAGGGGCCGGCTTACCCTGCTCAGATTAGCTTTAAGCAGGAACCCTTGGACTTTCGGCGACAGGGTCTCTCACCCTGTTTGTCGCTACTCATGTCATCATTCTCGCTAGTGATCTCTCCACCGGATGGCTCGCGCCCCGGCTTCATCGAAAGCCTCTCTCCTCCAATGCGGGCGGACCCGCCAAGGAGGAACGAGACTGTGTCACACTACGCTCTGCTACCAGTGCATACGCACTCCTCGGCTTCGGCTCGTGGCTTGAGCCCCGTTACATCTTCGCCGCAAGACAGCTTGATTAGACCAGTGAGCTGTTACGCTATCTTTAAAGGATGGCTGCTTCTAAGCCAACCTCCTGGTTGTTTTGGCCGTCTCACCTGCTTTCCCACTTAGCCACGAATTGGGGGCCTTAGCCGGAGGTCAGGGTTGTTTCCCTCTCCACCGCGGGCGTTAGCACCCGCGGTGTGTCTGCCATCCAGTACTCCCCGGTATTCGGAGTTTGGTTAGGATCAGTAAGCCTGTGGGGCCCCATTACCCATCCAGTGCTCTACCCCCGGGGGTATTCGGATGACGCTCTACCTAAATAGATTTCGCAGAGAACCAGCTATCTCCGAGTTTGATTGGCCTTTCACCCCTAGGCACAACTCATCCCGATCTTTTTCAACAGATGTGGGTTCGGCCCTCCAACAAGTGTTACCTTGTCTTCAGCCTGGTCATGCCTAGATCACTCGGTTTCGGGTCTGATCCATCCAACTCGACGCCCTATTAAGACTCGCTTTCGCTGCGCCTACACCTAACGGCTTAAGCTTGCTGGATAGACCAAGTCGATGACCCATTATACAAAAGGTACGCCGTCACAAGACTGGACACTGATGACAATCATTTCGTGGGGATGGACACCCGGACGTGAACCGTTTCGAGGCCGGGGTTCGTGCCGTAAATCCCCGCGTTCGACCGGTGGTCGATCCCGAGGCTCAGCCGCATCCCGTTATCGGCCTGGTAGCCGACCTCGAGCCCCGAGCGGAACTCGACGGGCCCGCCGAGATCCACGCCGTCACCCGCCTCGTAGAGGCCGGTCATGGCGTGAAGCTGC
>NZ_JBKOTX010000053.1:0-30817 GCF_047086965.1 Roseovarius halophilus (ex Wu et al. 2025)
GGGACTCCATGTCGCCCCGCTGTCGATGCTTTCGCGCACGACCGGCGTGGCGTCGGTATCAATGAAAATGCGCGCGGTCATGTAATTGTAGGAATTCGATCGCCGGTTCAGGACAAGGAACGGCCTGAACGCCGCCGCGCCCGGGAAGTTCGACGCGCCGCTGCCGCCGCCGCCGTAGAAGCCGCAAGGGAATGCGTCGTTGGCGTCGGGTTGCGACAACACCCCACCCGTGAAAGAGCCGAGGCCATGCGCCTCATTGAGCAAAGCCCGGCCCGGGGTCGTGTCTTCGGGGCCGGATTGTACCGCCGCGCCGCTCAACAACCCGGTCAACGCGTTGATACGCAGCGCCTCGGTCCATGTACTCCCGTCGGAGCTGACCTTGATTGACCAGTCATCGTTGCCGGCCGTGCCCATTTCGGCTCTGCCGCTGAAACCCGTCTGGAAAAGCAGCGATGCCGTATCCCCCGCCCCGGCCTTGTTCACCTTGACCTGGTGCCCAGCACCGGCATGGTTCAACAGGATCGCGGCGGATGAAACGGACAGGCGGTTGGTCGCGTCCGCTGTCGCGTTCACCCCGATCATGTCGAGATTTTGCAAATATTCGCGCCAGGCGCCGTTTTCGTAGACAAGGATCAGCCCCTCGTCCTCCACCCAGGCCAGCCATCCCTCGTTTGGCTGCAGCCTGTGCCACGCGCCGGCGGCAAAGTACGCAACGCTGTCATCCCAGCCGTCCCACGCAGCCGTCGCACCTGACGGAACCAAGTATCTGTCGCCGTCCACCGGCGACCCCGGGGGCGTCGATGCGTCACGGTCAAGAACCGATAGCTGGACAACGGCATCGACAGACTGCAGCGCGTCGTTGACGGTGACGTGTTCGCTTTTCTGTGACGCCTCGAGAAACGGCAGGCTCAGTTTCGCGGTGTTCGCCATGCGATCCCTCACAAGGTTGCCGCTTCACCGCTCCCTCTGCCGTATGCCGATCCGATCTGATAAATGACCACGTTTACGGACGCTTGCGGGGAACCGAAGTCGGTCGTTTGTTCACTTACACCGTATTGAGCGGTCTCTGATCCTGTCTCTATCGTTCTGACCACATTCTCGCCGTCGAGAATGTCTATCTCGTACCGCTCAACGTCCTCGGCCAACGGCGCTTGCGCCACCCCCCACGAGGTGCCACTCCGGCTGCGTCGCATCCACGAAATCGTCAGGTTGCCGTCATCATCGCGGTCCCCGCTGACATGCGCCGGCGCCCACGGGCGCAGCCCCTCGCCCGTAAAAGTGTGTCGCAGGGGCGCGATCGTGTCCTCTTGCGCCCCGCTCTGCATCGCGACCTTCCACCAATAGCTGACGCCAACATCGCTCAGGTCCATCGTGATCGGGACTACCGCCTCGTCCAGATAGACAAAGCCGGCGCCCGCCGGCAGCATGTTCTGGATGAAACGCTCTGTTCCGAGACGACCCCGGATCAACCCGGAAAGATCATACACGCCCGGCGAAACCAGTGTTGCGTCGCGGAACTGCATGATTTCCCAGCCGTCCGGCGTCTCAAGGGCAAGCCCGTTCGCGCCGCCCAGCACCTCGAGGCGTGTGCGGCTGCCCAACCGGCCATCTGCCAACTGCACGCGTAGCGTCACCTCGTTCCACCGATCAGGCGGCCCGGCCGGTAGATCGGTCAGCGTGGCTCCGATGGTTGCCGGCCGCCGCGCCGTTCCAACTACGGAATAACCGCTGGCCTTTGACGATGACCTCAGAATGTTCATTGCCCCCGGCCACGGGGATGAGAACACGGCCGCGTAGCCTTGATGATCAGCGAAATCGCCGGGCAGCGTCGGCAGATCGAGGGGAATGAAGGAACTGGTCGGCGAGCCCGACGCGGCTTGCACGCTTTCGCGTGCCGCCGAACTGATCGCGCGGGGCCTGGAAAAACGCAGGACGCTTGGTTCGATCCGCCGCGCGGAGAATTCTCGGATTGCACCGCCAGTGGTCTGCGTGATCTGCCAAATGTCGTCCGACCCGGCGTCTGGCACGCGTATCATGTCACCCGCCTGCAAGCGCATAAGCGACGGCGGCAAGGCAAGACCGCCGAGGCTTTCACGCTCGACCCTGCTTTCCCTCAGCAACCTCTCTGCGACAAGAAATGCTTGGGCCTCGCCCATAACGACGGGCATGTTCATGACCGCCGTGCCCTCGCCGCCGAACGGCTGAACATCGCTCACCGAAGCCGTCTCATACGTCGCGGAATCCGCCGACGGAAAGCTGATCTGCCACGCCGCCGGCACATCGTCCGCCCGTGAGCGTTCCCGCTCAAATCGGGCCTCACCCTCCCCGACGGTCGCGAACCGATCAACGCTGATCGTCGCGCTAGGTTGCTGGAAGATACGCGCGACGGCGCGCAGCTCCACGCCAGTATCTATCAGGTCAACCGCCCACGCATCGAATATCTCTGAAACGGCATTGCGGTACGACGTGACGCTTTCGACCACGAAGCCGGAAACGCTTGCATGATCCGCGTCAGGCGTCAAATCGACGTTGAAACCATCCGCGACGGCCTTCAATAGCCGCCCGATCGTAAGCCCCCCGCGGCCATTCAGCCAATGCCCAAGATGATAGTTTGATGCGTCAACCCACAGGGAATCCAGCGCAGGAAATGCCGGGAAAGGGCGTGCGTCCCAGGCCCATGCACAGCACATGCTCAGGTCGATCATGGGCGCTCCATCATCGCCAATCGGCATGTTCTCCTGCCAGTACCCGATCAGGGCCCGGATCGCCTGCTGCTGCGCTGCCTCGTCCTGCGCGCCCGATGAAAAGTAGGGCAACTGCGACTCCGAGCTTTTCGGATCGTAGAACACGTTTGGCTGGTTCGCCCCCAGGTCAACGGCCGGGAACCCGTATTCGGTGAACACAATCCGCTTGCTCTGCGGCACCCAATCGGTCTGGGTCGAGGATTCAGCGCCACCGGGCCGATCATAGTGCTGGTTCAACCACCAATCTCGAAGTGCCTTCCGGCGGAACACCCAATCTTTTCCGTGGGCCGTGTCGACAATGGGGGTGCGATCCCTGCGCTGCCGGTCCTCTTGGCTGGCATAGAAATAGTCCCACAGCTCGCCGCCCTCGACGTTGCCCTTCAGATATTCAAGGTCATACTGCAGCCATTGCTGATCTTCACGCCCGGACTGGTCGGCCGTGCCCGGATTGATGTCCGCCAAAGGCAGGTAATTGTCGATACCGATAAAGTCGATGTTGTCGTCCGCCCAAAGCGGATCGAGATGGAAAAACAGATCGCCGCTGCCGTCGCCTGCCTGGAAAAAGGTGGTCTCTGACCAGTCCGAGGCATATGTGATCTCGACGTCGGCCGGCAGCACGCCGCGCACATCCGCCGCGAGCGCTTTCCACTCAGACACAGCCGGGAACGTGGCTTTGTCCGAACGGATAGCGTTCAACTGAACCATCTCCGAACCGATCGCGATGGCGTCACCGGCGCCAAGGCCGGCCTCTGCCGCGATCGCTGCATAGTGCAGGATCATGCGCCGCAAGCCGCCGTCACCCGGGCCGCTGTAGGGTATCGTGTTGCCATCCCACGCACCGAAATCACTTGGTCCCGCCGATCCGAAAAACGCCGACACCTCGGCGGCGGCCGCGGCGGTCTGATCCGGCGAGCCTGAATATCCGGGCGCCACGCTAAGTGTCATCCGGCCCCGCCACGGGAATACCGGCTGCCCGCTGGTGCTGGCCGCATCGCTGTACGGGTCCGGCAGCGTATTCGACGGCGGAACATCGCCGAACAGGAAGGGGTACACGATCACATTGAAACCGCGTTGTTTCAGCTCTTTCAGCAACCGCAACACGCTGCGATCGTCCGGCGACGATCCATATGACGGGTTGCCGTCGATGGCGCTCACCTCGTTTGCCGTCGCCCGCGTGAACCCGGAAACACTCCACGGGTCTTCGGGATTCTTCTCCACGTTCTCGAAACGCGGCTCGATGACCGTCTCCGAAATGCGCAGGTCATCGAAAAACCACCCCACCACGACCAGAACCGTTTGCACGTTCGGCAGTGCCGCTTCCATGCTGTCCAGCGACACCAGAACGTCTGCGCGCCCTTCCTCCTGGTGCACGTTCAACGCCTTCCAGGAATCAGGGTTGCCCGGCCCCGGCAGAGACCTTCGGTCTTTCCGCTCCACGGTGTCGTAGCCGACCTCGGTAGACCCCGGGATGAGGCACGCACCCTGCACCGGCATTGGGTCAACAGACCGGACGATTTCAGCCGAAACCTGCGGCGGCCGGTTGCCGTATACGGACAGGTCCATGTCCTCAAACACCAGATAGGCCAACCCGAGATAACCAGGCGCATTCCCGCCCCCGTCGATCGCCTCGATGGTCGGGTCAGGCTGCTGGCTTTCCGTCCCGAGGTAGCGGCGCACCGTGACCGACGTTTCGTCAAGCTGCTGCCCATCAACCCAGATACGACCGATCTGGTCCACAGGCCCCTCGCACAGCCCGACCGCAAAGGATAGCGAATAGGAATACTCTCTCCGCGTCACCCCGCCGCCAAGATCCTTGCCGCCTTGCTCGGTGACCGTGACGGTCTCATCGAAATTGGCCCACCAGATCATTGTCCCGCCAACGCGGAAACGCCCCCAGCCGCGCCTGATTGGCGTCCCCTCCTGCGAGTCCATCGCCAGCGTGTTTGTCAGCCGTCCCGTCTCGATGGTCTGCGAACCGGCCGTGATCGCCCGCGCCGCCGTCGCGCCGAGCAACTGGCCGATGGATCCGCCGATCAGCGTCGAGGAAACGCCCAGGATGCTCCCGCCGATGGCGCTGCCCGCGATACTGCCAAGTGCGCCGCCTGCGGCAGCGAAAACTGCCGTCACCATGATGTAACCCCCGGAAAGGAAAAGGCGGCGGCCAGACGACCATGATCACGCCACGGCAAGATAGAAACCTCGCACACGCCAGTAACACGACGCGCATGGATCACGCGGTCATTCTCCACCAACAGGCCCACGTGCATCACGGCCATTCTGTCGCGCCACCGGAACGCGACAACATCGCCCGGCCGTTCCGTTCCCAGCGCGATCGGCACAAGGTTCTGATAACCGGCGGCCAACAAGGTTTCATTGGCCGCGCTGTTGGCAAAGTCGCGCGAATAGGCGGGCATTTCGAGCGGCGTTTCGCCCAGCGCCCAAGCCCGGAGCGCATTGATCAGGCCGACGCAATCGCACCCGGCCCCTTTGACCGCGGCCCTGTAATGGTAGGGTGTCCCGATCCATTCACGCGCCTCCTCGATCAGATCGCGCCGATCAATCAAAGTCATACCGCGACGATCCATCTCGTTTCTGCTTTTCGTCCGGGGCGGTGATAACCGCGCTGTCCCCGGGCATTGTCTCGAAGCCGCGAAAGCGCGTGTAATTGTTAAACTTGTTACGGCAGTGGCGACCGCTCTTGTCGCATCCGGCGAATATTGTCAGCGTGTCACCGGCCAAAATCGGGCTCCGCGGGGGCTCCCAGATGTCGATGAAGGCGTCATCTCCGACGATCTGGTGGATCCTCACCGTCGCCGTCATCCCTTGGTTCGCGCCGCTTTTCCAAGCCAGTGTCCCGTAGTCGAACCATCCGTCGGAATAGCCATCGAGGCCGTATACCGTCACCGATGTCGCGCCGTCGACAGAAACAACCTGCGCATCTGACGAATAAGCCGCGAGGGAAAGGTCCACACCGCACCGCTGATCCCCGAGAACAGCATCACAGTGGCGGTGGTACACGCGGCCCCGAGGTATTCGCGCCGCGCGCTGGGGGCCGTCGATCTCGGCGGTGAACACGGTTTCGGATCGCGTCATGCGGCCGGTTCTGCCGACAAAATCCGCGATGTAATCGCCCGTCTCCCAATCGACCAGAAACACCTCGACCCTGGCGTTATCCCACAGCCCTGCAGCGATGTCCGCTTCGGTGATCGCATCGCTAGACAGCCCGCCGGCGATCTCTTGGTTGGCGACGCCGAATCCCAGCTCGCGCGCCGCGTCCGTCGCGGAAAGCCCGGACTCGGCCTCAAACGTCATGCCCATGATCGAAACGGGCCGGTCATGTTCGGTGAACCCGTATATCTTCCCGTCGGCCCGCGTCACACGCCAGCACCGCACCAGCGTTGACGCCCCGACGGCCGCCTTGGCCTCTATGGCTGCCGGGATATTCCTCAAGATTGAATCTCCACAACGGGAATTTGCTCGTACACGCCCTCCTCTGCGTATGGCAGTATCAGGCCCAGATCGTCAGTATCGAACCGCACCGGCACGTCGAACTCGTACCCGGCCGTTATGGAAACCCCTGAACTCGGGGCGCTATCGAACGTGATGATCCCCGTGGTGGTATCCACGGACCATCCGCCTTCTTGCTCCACGCCACCAACCGCAACACGCACCGTACCGGCGACCGGCTTTCTGATGACGCGTTCATACCGGCGGCCGCCCGATACGTACCCCTTGACCAACTGAAAGCTGGTGCTGCTGCCATCGACGGCCGCAACCTGCTGGTCCGTCGGGGTGACGGGCGCCAGCGGCTTGCCGGACTTGAAATCGCTCTTGTCCTTGAGGCGGAAACCGCGCGCTTTTCCCTGCCGGGCCTCCCAGAACTCCATGATTTCGTGTTGATCATTGAGCGACCGAACAACGGTGGACAGGTCGGCCGACAAATAGGATGCGGCCCACAGGCTGTTGCGTTCTTCGTGACCGTTCCCGAGGCGCGCGATCTCTGTCCTGCGCCGCCGCCGGAACAGAACACCGAACGCAGTGCCGCCGATCTCGAGTCGCACCTCGTCAAAAGCCATCCTCAATACTCCCTTGCGCGGCTCAAGGCCCTCGCGGCCTCCGACGCGATTTGCGCACGGGATCGGCGGAAACTTTCGGCGTCCGCGGCCGTGATGTTCATGTTCACGGTGACAGAGCCGCCGCCCTCGGAGCGAACGCCCAGCTTGCCATCGCGGCCGCGGGACAGCGGAACGATGGCCTCCGGCCCGGCCTCGCCCATCAAGCCTATACCGTTCGGCATCGGGAACGTAGTCGGGGCGTTCACAACCCCGCCGCGCGCGAAAGGCGTCACGCGACCCTGTGAAAACGCGTTGCCATCGGCGTTGATCAGAAGGCCGGCCAGCCCGGCACGCGGGACACCGAAAAGCGCATTGAAAAATGGCCCGAGCTGACCTTGCCCGAACAACCCTGTACCGATAATCTCGCCGGCCTTATTCACGATGGCGTCGAAGGCGTCATCGAGGGTGCGCGCGCTGGCCGCGCTACGGGTGAGCTGTCGAACCACGTCTTCGAGCGCACTTCCAAGCTGCTGGGCGTTTTGCACGTCATCCTGGGTCGGAGCCCCCTGAGATGTCCCGCCCAGCGGCAGGTTCGGGCGCATTTGACGGTAACGCCGTGCATTGCGCGCCACGATGTCGGACCCGGCGCCTCCGATGAGGATGTCCGCCCCTTGCCCGCCTTCGATGCTGTCTCCGGCACCACCTTGCAAGGGCGCGCCGCCGCCAAGGTCCAGGCCACCGGATTCCGCCTCTTTCCTCATGCGCTCCATGACGCGCATCTGCAAAAGCGCCTGCGAAATGTTGTTCGCCAGCTTGCGGAAGCCCTTATCGAGTCCATCTTCGGAAAGGTCCACCAATTCGGCAAGAACCTCGGTCGCCTCTTCCAAGGCCATCTTGTCGTCCGCGAGTGTTTCGGTCAGCGCAGCCGCGTCCAGATCACGTATCGTCTCGGCGACTCTTTTGAACTCCTCGTCCGTCAGATCGAGGTTTTCGCGCAACTCTACGAGCCGAAGCGGCGCTTCGTCTGAGTCTGTGAAAAGCTGCGACAGCGGCACGTACTTTTCAAAGGTTGAAGGCGTGCGTGTGAAATCTCGGAACGTGTCGCTGTCAGTAAGAGACCCGATCGTGTCACGAAACCCTTTCCGAGCCTCGAACGCGGCGAATTGTGCCTGCGCTTCCAACGCCTCGCGCACCGCGTCGTCCACCTCGCCGTATTTTTCCTTGAGCTGGTCGAGCGGCGCAAGGGCGGCCCCTATCGCGCCATCCAGATTGTCCAGCTTCGACACCCAATCGTCAAACGCCTCCTCGAAATCACGGCTCGCGCTCTCCCCGTCCCAGAGCGAGATCGCCAGCGCCCCGACGACCGCGCCTGCAGCGCCAATCACGGCGCCCCAAGGGCCAAAGGCCCCGGCAACCTGCGTGCCCTGCTGGATGAAGGCGCGCAAAGGGTTCTGCCCGCTGGCGACCTGTGTGAAGAAATCGCCAACCTGAAAGCCCACCTGCTGCAAGCCCACGGCATACTGCCGGTTAGCGCGATGGCCGGCCGTTTTCAGAAAGGTCGAAAACCTGTCGGCGCTGCGCTCGGCCCCGCGCACGTTGTTCTTGAAGGATCGAACCGCGGGCCCGGACCCGTCCTCTGCATCGAGGATCGCGCGCAGGATGTTTACCGTTTCAGTCATCGGGGTATAGCCTCGATAGCTCCTCGAGCCTGTCTTGCGTCATGGGCGCCGGGCGTCCTGTTTGCCTTTTGACGGCCTCCTGCCGCGCCGACCACATGACCAGTATTTCGGCGAGGGATGCGCTGCGAACCTCGGACGGCGACAGACCCAGCGCCGCGCCAGCCTTGTATATAAGCGCCGGATCAAACGGCTGGTCGGTACTTACTGATCCGGCGCTGTCTCCCCCGACACAGCGACGGTCTTGCCATAGGCATGAGCGATCAATTCGGCCATGAAATTGATGACTGCGGTTGCACCGCCTTCCTCGACCGCGCTCTTCACGTCCTCAAGCGCATCGGTCGCCCCCTTGCCGCCCTTCGCCGCGATGCAGATTGCCACGATCTCCATCGCCTTCTTGGCATGCTGCCGGTCAATGATGCGGGACAGATCGTGCGCGTCGCCGTAACGCTCGTTGATGTCCATCAGGGCGCCGGCTGTAACCGACGCCTCAAGCGAGACGCTGCCTATTTTCCGTGTCAATTCGGTCCGCATTGATCACTCCTCATCCCGCCGCGAAGGTGATTTGGCCGGCTGACTCGAGAGAATAGCTGTAAGTCGCCTCGCCGTCGTGATTACCGGCGTATTCGCAGGATACCACCATGAAATCGCCCTCGAAGGTTCCGAGACCGGGAACGATAGCCTGCGCGGTAATAGCCCCGGTCCCGAAAAAAGCAGACTGGACGGTCGTGTCCGTCGTCGCCGCCTTGAAAACGCCCTGGCCGCTCAGGTTCAGGCTTTTGGTCCCGTGGTTGTTGATCAGCTCGCGCCAGCGGTTCGGGCTTTCTCCGTTTGTGGCGTCAATGGTGGTGCCGTTGAAGCTGATCGTGCTTGCGCGAAAACCGGCCACCGTAGAGAACGTGCCGCTCCCCGTTTCTATCTTGATCAGTACGTCAATGCCTGCCTCTGCCATTGCTATCTCCTCAATCCAGCGTCATCGCGACGCAATTTATCGTCAGGGACGCCGGTTGCTCCGCGCCGCCTTCTGGTGAATCGAACTCGTAGTCGAGCGTTTGAAAGCTGCCGTCCGCGACAATCGAGGCGATGGTCGTGTCGCCATCCAGCGCGTCGACCACGGACTCCCCGATTTGATCGAGGCGGTCTTGCACCTCGCCGTCGGCCGTCACCGAGTCGAATATCGTGACAGCGATGGTGTGCATGGTGCGCGTGTCGTCCTCGCCCGAAAGGCGAGTCCTGTCCTGCCCCACGGAAACGACCTCGCAATCCGGCAAGCGATCCTTGCCGCGCGCGAACGTGCGCAGCCCCGTCACCCGACCGCCCAGCGCCGGGACATTGGCCGTGATCGCGTCCTTTACGGCGGCGCGAAGCTGCTGGCGGGTACTCGGCATCTGTCATCATCCCTATTAGCTTGTCTGTTGCAGAATAAGGTCGGTCATGCCCTGACCGTCGGGGAGGCAATAGCGAACCGTGTACGTCGTGCCGCGCGCTACGGCGCTGTCTCCGTCATCCAGATCGGCCACATCGGCCTCCTTGGCGGTGATCACCGGGCGCTGGACGACGAAATCGCCTTCCTCTACGCCCCGCATGGAAAACTCCGCGCGGATCGTTCTGGCGGCGCCGCCGCCGGAAGGCTGCACCGTGACCTCCTCGCCCAAGGTGGCCACAAGTGCATCCGCCATGAGTCCGAACGCGCTCACGGCCACAGCTTGACGCGGCCGGTGGCGCTCGGGTTGCCCGCCGCCTCGGCGGCATACCCCATCTTGGTGTTCCCGCTCGAGGCGGTCGTCGCCTTGTAGGCGCTGCTGTCCCAATAGATAGCGGCGCCCTGCGTCCATGCCTGCGCGGAAACTTTGGGCACCTCCCAAACGCCCTCGATCGCCACCTCATGTTCCTCGCCGGATTCCGCGTCGGTCATCGTGATACCGACCAGGCTCCCCAACACGATGATGTCGCCGGAACTGATCGAAGAACCGCTCGTCGCCGTGATCGTTTGCCCTGCGCGAATGTAGTTTTTTGCCATGATGGCCCCCTGTTCTGATGGTTGCGCCGCCCCGTCAGGCCGGGGCGGCTGTCACTGCCGGCCGTTACGCGCCGGGGTTCTTGTAGATGCCGCGCGGCTCCACGATCCCGGCCCCGAACATCATCTCGGCCGTGTAGGTGACGCCCTTCGGGTTCCGCTTTTCCTCGACCTCGACGTTCGGGCTTTCGTAGCCCGACAGGAAAGAATGCTCCGTGGGCGGCAAGCTCGAATCCGCCAGATACCAAGCCGAATTGGACCCGTTCGGCACGCCCGCCGAAATGTACGGCGTCGCAACCGGGTTGATTCGCCCCTTGTAGGGGTTCGTGTTGGCGTCCGTATCAGGCCGGGTATCGGCCACGAATTGCGCCGCCTTGGTGTACTGTGTCGGCGGCACGATCATCGTGTCCGGTGTCGCCATGACGAAATCCTCACCAGACGATTTCGCGCCCGGCGGGCGCTGCTGCATCATCGCCTCGAAGCCGGCCCCGACGGTAGCCACGGAAATCGCCGCCCCGGAGCCCGCGAGGTTGTTCCGAGCCGACGCGAAAAGCGCCGTACCATCGGACAGGTTTGCGTTCGACAGAATGAGTCCCCAGACAATCAGCTCTTCCTTCTGACGCGCGACCCGCGCGAATTCGGAAGGCAGCCGCGAAAGCGCACCCATGTCGTCGTTGACCACCAGCTCGAACGTCAGGTTGATCTCGCGACCGTAGCGTTTGACCGCATAGCTTTCACCCTCGTCCGTCAGCGTGGTCGACTCGTATTCGCCCGCCTCGTTCGTTTCCAACATGCGGAAATCGCCGCCGAACTGAACGCTGTAGAGCGTCCGAAAATCGTTTGCCGGTCGCTGCGCGGAAACCGTGCGATAGGTCGGGACGACGCTCTGGTAGCGCGACCGCATTTCGCGGTTCATCAGCTCGGAGGTGATGAAGCTGAAATCGCTGCCGGTATGCGCGCCCATCATTTGCGCATCGCCCAGCATGAACGCGCCACGGGCCGCCATCCCGGCCTTGGCAACCTCGGTACGGGTCATGCCGCGCGCGCCGCGCCCGGCGCACATTTCGGCCAGGCCGTAAAGCGTCAGCCCGCGGTACTGCATGCCCGGGGTGTTCTGCAGTGGGTAACGCGCATCCCCGAAGATGCTGTTCCCCAGCGCCGTGATCACCCCCTCCATGTGCGTGTCACCGCCATCGCGCGTGATCGAAACTCCCGACCCTGCGACCGAACGGTTCGGCACGGCCGGCACGCCATCTTCATTCTCGCGAGCGCGCTTTGCGCAGATCATGTCGACCGCCTTCATCTTGGCGTCGGCCGGGTCGTTCGTCTCCGAAACGGCCTGCTCGACCTCGGCCGCTGTCAGCTCGTCAACGTGGGTCACCTGCATGACGACGCGCCGGCGTTCATCGGCGTCGAGCCGCGCCCGCATTTCGGGCGTCACGGTCATCCCCCCCGTGGGCTGGACGTGCGCCGCCATCGTGGCGGGGCTTGCGGCATTGGCGCCATCGTTCTGTCCGCTTTCCGCGATCGGCGCCTGCGGCGCTTGCGAAACCACACCGTCTGCCGACATGGCAGCACCGGCGGCGGCGTCTCGGCTCTGGGAGGTCTGCGCCTGCCCTTGATCCTTTTTCGGCATAACTGCCTCCTTGCTCGATGCGGCCGCAGCCGCGGTTCCTCGGCCCCTTACTGTCCAACCTCGATCGCGGGCCATGCGAGCGAGGTGTTCCGGCGCGTTGGCGAAAACGGTGTAATCGAAGGCGACAGGATCATCGGCTTCGCCCGCTTCTAGGCGATCCGCAAACCCCTGATCGACGGCATCCTGCGGCGCCATCCATTCTTCATTGCGCATCATGGCCCGCACGTCGTCCTGAGACTGCCCGCTTCGCTTGGCGTAGACGCGGGCATACTCCGTCGCCAGCGTGTCGAGGCGTCCCGCGGACTCGCGGTGCTCGTCGGCGTTGCCGATCGTGATGTTCATCGGATCGTGGATCATCATCATGGCGCCGTCCGCCATCGCGATGTCGTCCGCCCCCATGACCAGGAGAGAGGCTGCGGACAAAGCCATGCCCTGAACAATGCAGGTCACGTTTCCCGCGTGGCGGGCGAGCACTGCGTAGATGGCCGCGCCCTCGAACGCCATGCCGCCGGGGCTGTTGATGAAAAGCGTCACGTCCCCCTTGCCGGCCAGCGCCTCGGAAACCTCCGCCGCGGTGAATCCATCCCGCTCCTCGCCCACGTAGCCATCCAGAAAGATGCCCTGCGCTGTTTCGGATACCGCCATGCGTCACTCCTGTCCCTCTTTCGACCCTTCTCCACCCGTCGCGTCATCCGTGTCACTATTTAGTGGCCCGATGCCCTGCTCCGGGGCCTGCGCGTTGCGCCGTGGGTCGGTGTCATAGGTAATGCCCAGCCGATCCGTGCGCGTCAGATCGCGTGCGAATTCGTCATCAATCTGCTCGACATCCAGACCCAACTCGCCGACGGCCCGCCGGCGCGATGTCAGACCGTTTCGGATCGACGCCGCCGTGGCCGGCACGTCCTTCGTCGGGTCGGTCATCGGAAAGCGTGGGGGTATCCATTCAATGCGATACTCGCGCCCCCCGCCAAGACGCAGGTCGATATACCGCCTCAGCCATCGACCCATGGGCTCACAAAGCATCGGGATGATCACCGTGTTCTGCAGGGCGCTCATGTTGCGCTGCATGTCGAGCCGGCCCAACCTGCCGCTGGTATAGTTTACCCCGCGAAGGTTGGCGGCCAGCGACTCGAACGTGATGCCCAGCGCGGCAGCCACCATTCGCAGCAAGGACTCGAAATACTCCGAATATCCATGCGGTTCAGGGGGGCGCGGCATCTCCACGGTGCGGCCCGGCGGCAGCCGATGATACGATCCGGGCTGCAGGTCGTCTATGGGATCCTCCGTCGTGGACCCGTCGCCAATATCCCCCGAAATGTCATGCTCGAACGCCACCCACATCGCGCTGATCTTCTGCTGGATCAGCCGCGCATCAGCGTATTCATATGCGTCGTGCAGAAGGGGCATGACCGGGGCAAGCATCGGAACGCCGCGGCGCTGGTCCGGTCGGTCGGGCTTGAACAGATGGGCAACGCGATCCGCCTTGACACGGCGGCTTTCGAGCGGGCCGTTCCGAGTGTGCATGTAATCGCCGAACGGATTCTGATAGTACAGCCGATAAGCGACGCGCCGGCCCAGCAAGTCGAACTCGATCCCGTCATAGGCGTCGTTGCCATTCGGAACGCGGCCGTATTCGGTGCTGTCCAGCATCTCGGATTCCAGCGTCTCGATCTGGAAATTGAGCGGCAGCCCGTCGCGCCCGAAACGCGGCCGTTCCAGCCACATCATTTCGCCGCTCTCGACCAGCGCCCGAACGCTCTGGCGCTGCAGGCCGTAAATGTTTTGCAGGCCCCGCGCATCAACGGCCGTGCTGTCGCAGAAATCGCGCACGATCTGCTCGACCTCGCGCTCAACACGATCCGACCCCGCGCGCACTTTCGGGATGATCCCGTCGCCTACGCTGTTGTCCACCAGAACCCGCGCCGCGGCAGACGCGATGGCGTTGTTGCGCACCATGTCACGGGCGCGATCGCGCATGACCTTCGCGCCACGCAGATTGACGTTGGCATCACCAGCCGGTGCGCGCATCCCCTGCGCGCGCCGGGTTCGCGAAGCCGCATCATACGACGCGGCCGCCGACATCGCCGCCTTGTACCGGGCGCGCTGGAACCCGGCCTTCGGCGACACGGCGGCGATCACACGATCCAACAGACTTGCGTCAGGCGTCGCCATTACCGAAAGCCCTTTGACGTGCCGATCCGGCGTATCTCGCGACGCGGCTTGGCCTGCAATGACGCCTCGATACGCTCGATCGCGCGCTCCATTTCGGTGAAGGAACGATATGTCACCATCTTCCCGTCGTGCTGGACCGTCTTCACGCCGCTGGCGTAGGCGGCCTTGAGGGCATCCAACTGGCTTTGCGTGAAACTCAAAGCGATATTCTCCGTCCACTAAAGAAGCTCGACTTCGACGATCTGGCCGGCTTCCTTTCAACCTTGCCCTCCGCCAGCTCCGCGGCGCGTTTGTGCAGGTCTATGTTCATGCTCATCCGCGCGGCAGTCGCATAAACGCGGCAATCAAGCGGCTCGTTGCGTGCCCCGTCGGGCTTTTCCCATGTCTTCACAGGAAACCCCCTCCGATATTTCGTCACTAATTTTTCGACGGTGAGCTGATCAAAATACTCGTCGGGGTAGCGTGTCGGGAAATGGCAGTACCCAGGCCCCGGGCTGTCCACGGCCAACCGGCCGTAGGTCTGCACCTTGGCGGCGCTGACCCCGATGACAAAAAGCTGAACACCCTTTTTCTGGTTGCGTGTCGCCTTGGCGGGCCAGATTGGCGCGTCGAACTGCGACGACCCTTTCACGCCGAATATGCGCCGTTTGAAGCGGGTCTTAACGTAGCTGTAGGTCTGATCCGTGAATGACCCGCCGGTGTCGACGCAGGCCGTTTCGATCTTCATCTCGTGCCCGCTCGCATGCCGGAACGACCGCGACAGCGTTCGATCCAGCGCCTCCCAGAACTGCGGCGAGGCCGGATCACCGTATTCGCGCACGTAATCGAGCGACCAGGATTCATCGTTCGGCGCCCAGGCGACAATCTCGCACTCGAAGCGATCAGGCTGAATGTCCACGCCAGCCGTGACCAGAACCGCTGGCTCCGGCACCACGTCGGCCGGATACTCCTCACGGCGCCCCTTGAGCCCGTCCGCGCTCAGGCCCTCCCCGCCGCTGTCCCATGTCTGACCCAAAACCGTGTTGACAAACACCTGCAGCGTGGCCGGGCCGCCTGCCTTGGCGTCCACGAACTCGCGCGCCAGCTTGCCCCATGCGGCCCCCGGAAAGGGACTGTAGAGCGCATTGATATGAAAACCCGCGTGACCGCTGAATTCCGCCTGAGCGACCCATTCGCCATTGGCGAGCATGGTCATCTTGTGTTTTTCTTCGATCACGCATCCGTTTTCCTGGCACACGTAAACGGCTTTCTCCGGCTGGCCGGTCGGCCATTGAACACCGCCCCAGAAAAGCGGCTGCCGCGCGCCGCATTGAGGGCACGGCACATGGAATTCGCGCTGGTCCGAAAGGTTGTACTCGCGCTCGATCAGCGACAGGCCCTTGAGCGTCGGCGTCGACCCGTTGACCTCCTGGGGCGCGTAGGCGGTCTGCGTGCGCTTCGCGCTCAGGGCGATAGGGTCGCCCTCGTTCGATACCTCGTAGGCGTCGATCTCGTCACGAAACACCTTGCGAACCGTGATCCGCCGGAAATTGCGCGGGCTTTTCGCGCCGGCGATGGTTAGCGTCCCGCCGCCGGTGTTCATCTTGAGCATGGTCTGGCGTGCCGATCGACCGTCATCGCGTGTAGCCCGCAACTTGCCGCGCAGAGCAGGCGAATCCCGAAACATCGGTTGGATTTCCTCGGTCGAAAACCCTTTGGCGTCATCCTCGGTCGGCTGCAGGACGAGGATCGAACAAGGATCGTAATGGCTATGGTATCCGATAGCGGCGCAGACGATCTTGGTGTAGCCGATACGTGCGCTCTTCATGATCGTGACCTTCGTGTTCCTCGGGTCCGAAATCGCGTCCATCATGCCCTTCTGATACGCGAAAGTCGTCCATGGGCCCGGCTCCGAACTGGCCTCGGGCGACAGGACAAAATAGCCGTCGGCCCAGCCGCTCAGGCAGAGCGGCGGCGGCGGCTGCAACGCGCCGAAAAACGCACGTCGCAGATCCTCAGTGTTTTGAGTCGTCAGGAGCGAATTCACTCAGAACCTCCCTTACCAATGCGTCCAGCGTGTCCTTTTGCGCGGGCTCCAATCCGAGCCGCGTTGCCGCGCGCACGGGAAGGCCCAGCAGCCTCTCGCGCACGTGCTGCGCAACCTCTTCCCATTCCGCGACGACAGCCGCGCGCTCGACCAGCTCGCCTGCCTTCGCTTGCGCCTCGAGATGGCGAAGCCATGCCGTGTTGGCTTCCTTGATCCGGCGCGCTTCGCTATACGTCAGCTCGGCCCAATTCGCCGGCGACAGGCCCGCCGGCGTCGTGTCTGCGCCGTCCTTCTCGGGCGCGGCGTCCGGCTCGGAAGGCTGGCCGATCTGCGCCGGTTCGGCCCGCCCCCCGGAACCCGAGTCCTTTTTCCGCGTGCCGACGCTCTCACTGATTTCCTCGACGCTGACGGGATCGACCTTCTTGCTGCCAGGCAGGCGCCGAAGGCGACCCTCCTTGAGCAGTTTCGCCACGTATGGCTGCTTGACGCCGAGCCGTTCCGCCGCCGCCTTTTGCGTCAGCCCGTCGGACATCTCAGAAGCGTTTCTGGCCGCGCTTCGTGCGGAACACAGGGTTCTCGATTTCGCGGATTACCTCTCGGCGTAGATGCGTCTTGAGACGCGCCTGGATGGTTTTCCGGGCCATATCCCGCCAATCGAAGACCGGCTTGTAGTGAACGGATTTCCGGTAACGAACCAGCAGATCAAGACCGCTGCCGTCCGCTTCGCGCTGATATATCCCGGGCTTGAGATTTTCCTGTCGGCCCGCCTGAAACACATCCTTCTTGCGCAGAATGCGAGGGATCGCCTTGAAGCGCATGTTGCCGGAAGCGTCCCGGTCGATCTTGACCGGAACCGGAATGCGCTTGCCGCCGACCGAACCTCGGCGGCCGCTGTATTTTCGCTTCGAGGCCGAGCGACGACCGCCGGCTTCCTGAAACCGATACATGCTGGCCTGATGATCCTTGACACCGACAATGGCTGGCGATCCCCGCTTCGCCGAGATCAGAAATACCGATGTGCGCTCCATATAGGGTACAGGACGGTCGAACCTTTTGCGGATGCGCTTGAGCGTGTTCGTGCGCACGTCCTTCGCTGTCTGCGTGGCGGCGTTTCGGAATGCCTGCGGCAACTGCCGGTCGAGTATCCGGCGCAGCAGGTTTTCCAGATCGGCGGGTTGGGTGCGTGCAGTGAACCTCATGCCTTGATCGTATATAACCAGTTATTTTTCTGTTATATCGAAATGCAACGCGGTCGCGAATAACCCCGCCCTACCACACCTAGGTGTAAGAACCTACCCGGGGTACTAGATGTAGTCCGAATCACTATATGTTGCGGTCAAGCTCATATTGCGGCCCAGATGTGGGCTTGACCTAGATATTGATCCCGAATCGGTGCGAAGCACAAGGAAAGGCGCGAGCTGGGCGCCCTGGGCGCGGCCGGCAATTATCGAGATGACGGCCGCGGCCGGATACCTGCCGTGGGCGAGGGCGAGGGCGAGGGCGAGGGCGCCGCTAAGCATGCGGAAAATCCGCAATCAATAGCACAGAAAACTTGAACCTTCCGACCGCATGCCCTACCTTTGGGACAAGCCGCGATTGGCGCGGTGATTCGGAATAATGGAGATTCCCCAATGGCCAGTTACCAGATCGACGTGCGAGCGCTCGCGACCGGCGATGCCGATCACCTGCGCGCGTTCTATATCGCATACGTCAACGAATTCCTTTCCGTCGACGGCATGGCCCGGTTTTACGGCGTCAAGCCGGAGTCGGCACGGGCATGGATTGAAGCCGGCCGCGCGGCGCATGAGACGCGTTGCGCTGCAGATCGGGCCAATCTGCCGGACGTGACGACTCGTGACCGGCGCGACATGCCGGCCACGGCCGGCGCCGGCGAAATCGGCTCGGACGATCCGCGCGCAGAATTCGAGGTTCTGGACAGCCGCACAACAGAAACCGGCGCCAAGATTGATTTGGCCGCGCGCTGGGCAGGCTGGGCCTGCGCGGGTTCGCGTATGCGCTGGGAAAACGGCGCGTTCGTGGTCCGGTATGAAATGCGCGACGGGATGCGCGGATCCCGCGCATTCCGGCCGGCCGATGCTGATAAGGCCGCGCAGATGTTCCAGCGTATCGCGTAACGCATTGTTGACCGGCCGCGCCATGCGGCCGGCATGCCATGCGCCACGCATGCGGCTGGGATGGGCCCGGCCGATCAGATCGAGGAGCGATATTGATGAAACACGATGTCACCATTTACCGCGATCCGCGCGCGATCCGCGCGCGGTATTCGGGCCTTGCCGCGCATTACACGCGCCGCGCGCATACAATGGCCGATGCCGGCCGCATGGCCGATGCCGAGGATAACGGGGCCCGCGCGGCGCATTATGCGGCCATGGCCGCGACCATGGGCGAGGAGGCGGCGCAATGAGCTGGGCAACCGAATTTCCCGAGATGGCGGGCGAGATGCCGGCACCGATCCCGTCAACGTGGCGCGACGATGGTTGGCGGCACGACGCGAGTCCTTGCTTTACATGGGCCACGGCCGGCGCCGGCGATACGAATTTCACGCGCGCGTTGATATGGGTCGACTCGGCCGATCCGGCAAAGCGCGAGGGGCCCGGCGCCACGCGGTTTCTGATCTGCTACACCCACGACGACGGCGAGATTAAGGACGCATACGCGACCGACTCATGGGCGGCCGTGCTGAAATACGTTTTGCCGCGCGAGGCGCTGGGCGCGGCCTATGTCGCGGCCGTCGGGTATAATCCTTTCCTTGACGATCCCGACACCCTGCCGGGGCAGGTTGCGCGCGACCTTGAGGAAATCATGAAAGGCGGTGACGCATGACGACTCGCGGCTTTTACGTGGTGGGCGTTTACGGCGACGGGGGCACGAACCTTTTGACTCCGATATTGCCCAATGAGGCGGCGCGCGGGAAATCGCTGGCCGACGCGAAACATTCCGTATGGTGGCAGTATCAGCCGCGCGGCGAATGCCATGGCGTGACGTGGTATATCTGCCGGCCGGAACCGACCGCGCCGGGCGTCATGATAGGGCGCCGGGCGATCCTGCCGCGCGCCACGGGCGGGCCCGGATCCGTTTGCATTGACGACGCATGCGATTCCGTCCGGCTCGACATTGGCGCGCAGGCTTTCCCGATGACGAAAACCGCGCACCGCGCCGCGCTTGCGGCGATCTGGCCCGACGCGGCCGGCGGTGACGCATGACCACGCCCCGACGGGGCGCCGGGACGGCGCCCCGTCATCCTCGAGCCCCCCGCCCGGCCGCGTGCGCGCGGTCGCGCCGGGCGCTTGCCCGCCGTCGGGATTAGCCCGGCGGAAACAGATAGGAGTCTGAAATGCCGAACGATATGACACATTCCGAATACGCAACCGCGCTTCAGGCGATCGTTGATGAGGGCGCGGCCGCGCTGACATCGACCCCGGCGCCGCTTGAGCCGGCCGCGGTGGAAATCGACCACGGCCGCGCGCTGACCGCGCTGGGCCATCTGGTCAAGGTGCTGGACAAGAAAACCCCGGCGCCCGTTCTGCGCGGCGTGCTGATCCGGCACGACGGCTCGGATCTGCGCGTGACGGCAACCGATATGGATTTGCGGGGCGACGCGTATTTTTCGACGGGCACCGGCGGGGCGCCGTGGGCGGCCGTGGTCGACGCGGCCGCGCTACACAAGGTGCTGATGAAAACGAAAGGCAAGGCGCCGGCGGTCCGGCTCGAGCCGGTCGCGGATGCGGGCGAAACGGGCGTTGTGGTGACGATCGGAAAAACACGGGTCACGCTCGGATCCGTGGCGCCGGTTTCGGATTTCCCGACGGCTGGGCCGCTCAATGATGACCGGGCGTTCGCGCTTGGCGCGTCTATCGTATCGCGCCCCGCGCTGGCCGATCTGTTCACCCGCCCCGCATTCGCGATCTCGAACGAAGAAACGCGGTATTACTTGAACGGCCTTTACCTGCACTTGCCCGGCGCATGCGGCCGCAATGGCGCCGAGTCCACGGACACCGACGGGCGCTATACCTTGCGCGCGGTCGCGACCGACGGGCACCGGCTGGCCCGGTTCGACTCGGAAATCCGCTTGCCGGGCATGACGGGGCGCGAGACCGTCCGGCACCTGCCCGACGGGCGCCGCGTTCGCAGCTTGCGCGATGATGCCGGGCAGATCGTGCCACGCAAGGCGGTGCAGATCATCGGCAAGCTGTTGACCGCGCGCGGCGCGCCAGATCTGGCCGGCCTGGAATTCACGCCAAGCGCGTGCCGGGTCAGCGTTGATTGTGTCAGCATCGCGGCAAAGGCGGTCGACGGGGCATTTCCCGATTATACGCGGGTAACCCCGGCCGGCGATGCGCATTTCGCGCTTGACCGTGCCGATCTGGCCGGGGCGCTGCCCGCGGTTCAGATCGTGCACGACAGCGGGGCAAAGGCGGTCAAGATGACAATCGGCGCCGCCGGCGGTACGGTGACGGCAACGGGCACCACGGGCACGGCCGAACAGGCATTCGGCGCCGAGATCATCGCCGACGGCGGCGACCACGCGACCGGCTTTAACGCGGATTACCTGGCGAACGTGCTGGCCAGCTTCAAGGCGGCCGATCGTGTCTACATGACGCAGGCGGGCGCCGGTGATCCGGCCCGGTTTGAAGCGCCCGGCGATGCGCTGGCCGTCGTCGTTATGCCGATGCGCGTTTAAGCGACGGCAACGGGGCGCGGCACGCCGCGCCCCATCCCCCCCGAAAAATGAATCCCCCGCGCAAGCGGGCCAGCCAAGGAGTCACAACATGGCCAAAGTGAAATTTTCCGCATTCCGCGCCGAACGGTCCCCCGGGTCGCTTGGCGGCGTCACGGTCAAGCTGGATGTCGGGAATCCGCCGCATCCCCCGCGCGTAATTGAAACGAACAGGCTTTCCGAGATCGAGTCGGAGCTTGCGCGCTATGCCGGCGAGGTCGGCGCCGGCGGCGAGGTCCGGGCCGTGTCCGTTTCCGTCATATCCGGGCGCAAGCCGAACGGATTCAAGGCGGCATTCGATGGCCGGCCGTTCATCGGCGTGAACACGGATTGACCGGCCGCACCGGCCGAGGGGCGCCGCGCGCGCCCCTTTCCCGTGCGACCGCACGCCCGGCGGGATGGGCCCGCCGCGGAACAGATGGAGTCTGACATGACCAAACGAATTGAAGACCACGGCGCGGCGCGGCTGGCGCTTTGCGAGGGGCTGGCCGATGCGCTGGGCGAGGCGACCGGCGACACCTGGACGCGCGACGACTCGGCCACGTTCCACGAGGACTCTTGGAACGAACTAGGCGACCCGGCCGGATTCCGCGGGTCGGTGTTCCGGCGCACCGGCGACGGGTTCGCGGTGCGGGTGACCGCCTGTTTGGAATACAACCGCGGCGACCGCGTGACCGCGCGGATTGACTGGCCCGACGATCCGACCGAACGCGGCGCCGGGCGCGCGCAACGGCTGCACAACGCGCCGGGCTGGGCATACGACACGCCCGAGCCGATGACCACGGCCGCGGCCGACCGGCCCGCGCGGGCGGTGGCCCGGCAGATCGCCCGAGAGCTGGTCACGGTCGAGCACGCCGACGCCTGGGCCGCCATCGAGGATCAAAACGCCGCGCGGTTGGCGCTGTGCGACACGGCCGCCGACTGGCGGGCCAAGGTGAGCGCCGCGCTGACCGGCGACCCGGCGGCGGCCGACGATCCGCGGCGGGGTATCAGGTACTCCGAATGCCAATCTTCTTTTTCCGGTCCGTCGCCGCGGTTGCACCCGGTCGGGCTCGACCTGCACGACCCCGGCGGCAACCGGCCCGGCGGGATTGCATCGGTTGACCTGCCGGACGATCCCGACGCCGCGGCGCGGATCGTGGCCGCGATGCGCGCGGCAGTGCTGGCCGAAAAGGGGGGCTCGTGATGATGGATTACAGCGAAAACCCCTGCCCGCACTGCAGCGCGCACACGCTGATATATCACCAGTATATCGCCGACTCGCGGTGCGAAACGTGCGGCGAATGGGAAGCCGAGGAAAGAGAAGAGGAGGCCACGCAATGATGCTGGACGACGTGACCTTGACAACCGATGGCGACCGCGACCGGATCGAATACTGCGGCACCGCCTGCACCGTGCAGCCGAATCCGCGTTACGGCGAGGCGGTGCGCAAGCTGACCGCAAACATGATGACCCGCCCCGGCATGACCCGGGGCGAGGCGCGGCGCCGCGCCGAGCGGGAAATTGACGCCTGGTCGTTTAGCGTCCCACGCCCGGCCGGCGATGACCCGGACAATACCGGCCCCCGCACGTTTACCGCACCCACGCGCGCGACCGCGAGGCATCATTGCCGGCGGTGGTTTGTCGACGCGGGAATAATTACCGTTCCGACTGACAACGCCCACCTTGACGCCACGGATCGAGCCGTCGCCGGGCGCCTTGAGGATGCGCGGCGCCGCATGGTCGGGCCGCGCGTGGGCGATTTCGTGATGCTGCCTGGACAGGCCGCGCCGGTGACGCGTATCTGCGGATTCAGCTTTGACGGCGAAAGGTTCGGGTTGACGCATGGCGGTTCATTTTCGCTGCCCGCGCTGGGCGCCCCGGCGCGCGATCCCGCGCTCGAGGCCCGCGCGGGATATTCCGGCGGGTTTGATTGGTGCGATGAATGGCGACTCGACCGCCTTGCCGATTCCGGGCAGATTGTCCGCGGTCGGTTCTGGTTTTTCAGCCATGGCCAGCCCGGCGCCGGGCGCGGCGTAGACGTGTCGCTTGACGCGCAGGTCTTCGATCTGGGCGATACATGACCCCCGCCGGGGCACCGCGTCCCGGCCGGATGATGCGCGCGACATCCTCGAGGGGCGGGCCCGCCGGGCCCGTCCATCCGGGCTGTTGCCCGCCGCCCCGGATGGGCCGGGGCGGAATTACAGGAGTCCGAGATGCGAAAATTGCACCTGTCCAGCGTCGCGGCGCTGGTCGTCGGGTACGTGCTGACCTTGGCGCCATGGGTCGCCCTGATCATGGGGGCGCTGCCATGACCTACGACAAAAACGAGCTGCGGCTGTATCGCGACGCACCACCCGCCCCGGAACCCGGCGCGGATCCGGCCCGCTGGATCGTCGCGCCCGGCGTCGAGATCATCGAGGATACGCCGCGCCGGATCGACCCGCCGACGGTATCCGCCGAGGCGCTGCTGGCCGCGGTCGACGCCGCGGCGGCGCGGATATTCGGCCACGGCCACCGCGCCGCCTTCGACCGCGCCGCCGGGGTCCGGCCGGGGTCGCTGAACCAATGGGTGAGACGCGACCAGATACCGCCCCCGCGCCTGGTCGCGTGGCTGGCTTGGGTGTCATCGCATCCGAAGCCCGAGGAAGTGGGGCACGCGCTGCGCCTTGTCATTGCGTGCGGAGACCGCGCGGAATCCCGCGTCGCGGTGGCGCGACGGGCATTGGCGGAGGCCCGGAAATGATGGCTGACGCGCAAGACGATCCCCTCGCGATCCTGCTGCTGCACGAAGGGGAGCCGATCGACGTTCTGGGCCACGCGCCGAAACGCCGCGCCGGGCACCTCAAGCGGGCACTGGCCCGCGCGGCGCCCCGCATGGCGGCGCTTGCGCCGGATCTGGTCAAGACGGACCCGCCGGTCGAATACGCCCGCGGGGCGCTGATCATCGGGCCGTTTACCATCTGCTTTGACGACGCGCGCATCGCCCCGCCCCGCCGGCCCGAGGTGCCGCCGAAGACCTCGACGGAACGCGCCCGCGCCCACCGGCGTCGGAAGCGGTACGGCCTGACGGAAATCAGGTTGGAATGCCCGGCTGAAACCGCCGACAGGCTGCGCGATCTGGCCGACGCCATGGTGAGACAACGCAAGGCGGAAGTCGACGCGGCGCCATAGCGGCGCCATGCGGCCGTGTGATCCGACCAGGGCGCGGCTCGAGACATACGCCCAGCGCGGCGCCCGAAAGCCGCATTGCTGGCCCTGCACGCAAGACGTGCGGGGCCATCTGGTTCCAGATGCCGTCATTCATCACCTTCGCGCCCGGAACGGGCGGCGTCCCGCGCCTCGGTGGCGATCTTGCTGGCAAGAGTCTCGGGCCGCGCCGGGCCGCGCCGAGATGCTGTGGCCTCGCGCCGCGTCTCCGGGGCGCGCCGCGACAGGTCCAGCCCTGTTTCGGCGATGATGGCCGCCGCCTGTTCCCGCGTTACCCTCTCGCGCTCGGGCGCTGGCTCCGGGTCAACCGCCGGGGGGCGCGGCTCGGCCTTGCACCGAACCGCGTGGCGCATTTTCCCCTCGATCCGCCGCGCGATCTTGGCCAGCTCAACCGGGTTCGGCATCCGGTCGCCCCGGTCCCATGATCGGAACGCGCGCCGCGCCACGTCGCCGGGAATGCCGGCGAATGCCTCCCCCCAACGCAACAGAACGGCATCCCGCACTCCGTCGGGCACCTCGCGGACATAACCGACCGTCGCCTCGATGATTGTGACCTCTCGCGCTATTTCCGACGGGCGCAGCGGGCTTGAATCGATTTCAGCCGTCAGCGTATCCAAATCGGCGGTCCAGATCGGTCGCGATCCGGGCGTCACGCTCCAACCGTTCTCGGGCTCTGCGCTGGGCCGCGGTCTCGCTGGTTGCGGCTCGGCCACCGACGTTGACCGTAAGCCCTGCGCTGTTGCGCTGCTCGTCATGCTGCCGTTGCGCGATTGCCGGGCTGAAATATCGCAGCGATGAGGGCTGTTTTCCTGCCGCATTTCGTACCTCCTTCACAGTTTCCACGATCTGATCGTCCGTCAGGTCCGTTTCCCGAAGCCACATGGCGACGACGCCGCGCTGGCCCGATGAGAACCATTTGCCGCTTACGTCCTTGCGGACATCTGCCCCTGCCGCCTCGAGAACGCGGTCGAAGAGGCTGGTCAGGCGTTTGTCATGACGGGCTGGAGGGGCGTTTTCGTGATCGCTCATGATCTTCGGCGGGGGGTGTTTCTCATCATCATCAACGGCGCCGGGCGGATACGTGCACAGTGGTATCGAGTCCTCCCGTTGATGATGAGTGACTCCCTCTATTTCAGGATCTGGTTCTGGTTCTGGTATGCTTTCGTTCAGCGCATCCGAAACGGAACCGTTAGCTTTTGCCAAGTCATTGTTTTTGAGCGATTTTGGCCGCCCACCTTTGGCCCCGTTTGATCGATTCTTGTCGATCTTTTCCTGCGTATTTTTCCACGTTTTTTGCAATTTTTTCTGCGAAATCTCGCCATCCTCGAACGTTAGGAATGGCGCGAGACGGGCTTTTATCTTGCGCCATTTTGCCTTTGTTAGACCGAGGATTCGCGCATTGTCAGCGTCGTGGTCAGGCACCGATCCGTTGCGGCGCCACATCGCGCCCAGCAACAACAGATAGGCCCCATGTTCCTCCGTGGTCAGGTGCGTCGTGTCCGCCAGATAGGCGTCCCAATACATCGGCATTGCCGGTGCCTTGCTCATCCAAGCCCCCTTTTCTTGACGACTTCACGGACCCGCACGCGGGCCGCCTCGCGGCATTCCGGTCGGCCGCACGTCCAGATGTACTTGTCCCTCAGATCCTCGGGCAAATCCCGGTGCTGACCCGGCGGCCGGTGGCCCCATGACGCCTGTTCAGCATGGCAGAAAGCGCAGCGGCGACCAGGCATCGCTTGTCAAGCATCAGTATCAGCCATCGTGGGGCCAGTTATTGCAACGTCGAACCAGTCAGGCGTGCCGTCATCCGACCGGCATTTCGCGGAACAAAGGCGGTGGCCCGGCCCCTGCGATTTAAACACCGCCCCGCACCGCATGCAGGAGCGCATCTTGATCACTTTCTGTTGCTTTCGCAGCGTATTTTCAGCGCTTGTTGTCGCCTGCTCAGGCGAGCCCTGCCAGCCGCTTAGAAACTCGCCGGTGACGATGTGCTTGGCACGGTAGAGCGGCCGACCGCGCTGTTTCACGATGATGATTTTCGATATGATATTGCTCATTTCATGCCCCATTTGCTGATCACGTGTTGCACTTCCTCGATCGACCGAACGACGGCGTATTCCGCCCCTGCCCTTTCCAGGTCATTCGCCACGGCCCGCTGGTCCGGGCTTTGCCGGCCCCTGGGCGCCTTGACCTCGAGCATGTACGCCCGACCGCACCAGATGATCTCGAGGTCGGGCCAGCCTGCCCGCGTGCCCATCTTCCGCGCCTTGGCGATCTGCCGCGCGGCTTCCGATCCGGCCATGTCCAGCTCGTTCGGGCTGTGATGGACAAGCGCGTCGGCCGGCAGGGCATGGCGCAGGTATTGCAGGATGGCGCGATGAACCGGCCCTTCGCGGTCGCTTTTCGGCGCCCGCGTGTCACCTTCCGCGGCGCGATACGCGCGCAGACCTTCTGCTGTCATACGGTCGGTCATGCGCCTACGGCCTCGAACCGCTCTGGATCGTTGCCCCATGTTTCCCAGCCGGCGCGCGGTCTACGGGCAAACATTTCCAGCTTGCGTGCCTGTGGCCAAACCGCGTCTATCCTGTCCTGCAGGATTTCCGGCTTTCGTGAATGCTGGCGTTTTTTCGCGAAGAACACGCTGTCGGTGAACGGCGCCGGGCTGGGGCACGGAAACTTGCCGCGGCGGTAGATCAGCACCGGCTCGTGGCGATTGCGCGACCAGAAGCCGGTCGCGGGGCGGTCCTTTACCCAGACCAGTTGGGACACGTAGCGAAAGCCCCACGCTGGCGGGATACGCATTGCCCGCTCAAGGATCGGCACCGTAACCCACAGGAACAGAAGGGCATCGCGGCCCACGATCTGCGGCACCGGCAACGCTGCGATCTCGTCGTCGCGCATGCACCGGTAATGCCGCCGCGCGTTGCGCCCCGGCCGGTCGGCCGAGTTCGAGGAAAACCGCCAGGGCGGGTCCATCACGATGATGTCGAAGGGCCCCCCGGGGATCATTTTGCACCCCCCGCCCACCAACGCCGGGGCATGCTTCCGTTTAGGTGGCGCGTCTCGTCGGGTGTGGCCCGGGTTTCCCGGTCGACGCGCTGAAGCGCGCCTGTTACGCGCCCCTTTGAGCACTCCATCGCGGCGGCGATCTCCGCGCTCGACATGCCCCTGGCACGCATGTCGAGCATTTCGAGGATCACCAGGTCGTCGGCGCGTGACTGTCCGGCGCGCTTTCCCATCACGCCGCCTCGCTTTCACTGTCGGCCGCGTCATCTGCAAAGAAATCTCGCTGGGCGCGCTCGCCGCGAACGTACTTCTCGGCCTCCTTCATGATCGCGTCGACGGCGTTCAGCATGTCGGGCGGCATCATCGGGCCGTTCTCATCCTCATCGACGAGGTACGGCGTGTTGATGACCAGTGGCCCCTTGGTGGCGCCGTCGAGGTCGACTAGCAACGTGATTACGGCGCCGATGCGGTCCTCCTCGTGGGTGATAGAAACACCCGAAACCTTGGCCAAGCTGCGCCATGCGTGCGGCGCCATGATGAGACCCAGCGCCGCCGGACCCAGCGCCTCGAATGCCTCGGTGAACGAGTCGAGCGGGGGATCGTAACATGCGAAATCGGTTTTCTTTTCAGACGTGTCTGCATCCTCGGACCAGCGAATGATGATCTTGTCGCCGTCCTTCTTGACCTTCGTGATGTTCATGTCGCCATCTCCTCCGTTGCCTGCTGAAACGCCCTTACGAACTCCGCCGCCGCTTGGGGGACGATTGCATTGCCGTAGCCGCGCAGGCGCACCACGCGGGCGGGAACCCCATCAGCCAGCGGGAATGATCCGGGTCCAACCGGCCGCCACTTTCCATCCCGGCAGAGGAGCCAGTCAGCATCGCGCCACGGGTCGTCAGCCGCGCCGGGCCAGCCGGTGTCGAGGTCGCCACGAGCGCCACCGTCTGCCGGCTGCTGTCCGTGTTCCCCGCCGGATTGTAGTGCCCCGGCTTGCCGGGGTTGCCCGCCATCGGCGTCGGCCACCCGGCGAGGTGTGCCATCTGCCCGATCGGCAGGCCCGCCCCATTGCTGTTGCCGTGCTTCTGTCTCAGACGGTCGCGGCGCTCCTGATGCTTCGCCGGGTCCGCGCTGTCGTTCATCAGGGCTGCATCCGGCGTCGCCCAGCCGGCCAGCATCGCCTTCCGCGGCAGCTGGTCCGTCCGGCCGCGCGTCGTCCCGTCCGGGTTCTGCGCTTTCGTCGCCATGCCCGGCGTGTCCTTCCAGTCCCGCGCCGACGGGCTCGGCCATCCAGATCGCTCTACTTTTACCGCCGGTGTCAGCGGCCACTGCGGGCGCGCTGAGGCGGATTGCCCCAAAGAAAAGCCGCTGTCGGATGTGCGGGGCGCCGACGCCCGCAGCCGGCACATCACCCGCCCCGACGGCGTAGCCTGCCGCTTCCAGGCCATCCGATAGATCGTCGAGCCATGCCCACTCACGCGGGCCGGCAGCGCCTCGTTGAGCGCGGCCTGTAGCCTTTCCGACGACCGCCGAGCTGGCGACCTGCTCGCCAAACAGCACTGCGGGCTGGGCGGCCCAGACCAGTCCGAGAAAAGCGGGGGCGAGGTGTCTGTCGTCGTCGCGGGAGCGCCGCTGTCCTGCGCTGCTGAACGGCTGGCAGGGCGGCGATCCGGTCCACACGGGCCGGTCGCCGGGCCATCCGGCGAGGCGGAGGGCGAGCGGCCATCCGCCGATCCCGGCGAAGAAGTGGCAGGCGACGTAGCCTCG
Source organism: Roseovarius halophilus (ex Wu et al. 2025) (assembly GCF_047086965.1). Lineage (NCBI taxonomy): Bacteria > Pseudomonadati > Pseudomonadota > Alphaproteobacteria > Rhodobacterales > Roseobacteraceae > Roseovarius > Roseovarius halophilus (ex Wu et al. 2025). The sequence goes on from NZ_JBKOTX010000053.1 coordinate 29,024, forward strand.
AAGATCGCCCACATCGACATCTGTGATGGATCGCTCATCGACATCCCCCTCGGGCAAATGCCCGCACGCGATCAGAGCGCGCAGCCACACGCAGACCTTCGGATCGTGGTCGTTGTAATAGTGGGGGGCGCGGCCCGTCATTCCGCGCCCCCGCCCCCGGCCTTGCGTTCCGCAGGCAAGGCGCTCGTCAAAAGAGGCTGCCGGTTTTCCGCCGGGGCTCCACTCCCAGCGCCCGCCCGAAGGGCGAGAACTTGACCGACCACGCGCTTCGTGACGCTGGCGCGGTTCGGTATCTCAATCTCGGGGTGGGCATGCTGCGCACACCGCAGCGCGCCATCGACCGCATTCCACAATGCCGGGTATGCGGCCTCGTGCCGGTGCTTTCGGCGCCGGCTCATTCGGCAGCCTCGGCCTGTTGTTCCGCCGGCATGGCGTCGAAGTTGAACAGGTGATCCGGGACCGAAATCGTTTCGCCGGTTCGTTCGGCATGCTCATCCACGAGCCGATGAATGTTCTGGTAATGACGCGCCGGGATCTTGTTGTCCCGGCGCCAGTTTGACGTGTTCGATTTGCTCAGATCGAGACGATACCGAACGAATGCCGCCCCACCTAGAGCGGAGAGAACATCGGCGACCGCCTCAACATGTCTTAGGTTCAGCTTTTCCATACCATTTTAGGTATAGATTTTCTGTCCTTTTGACAACCGTGTTTTCGCAAGGCGTTCACTTTTCTTGAACCCAAGCGATGCGTATATTACTGCGAGCGGAATAGCCGGGCCGCGAAGTTTGTGAGGAAAATCAGATGCAGCCGCACGATGATCAGTTGATAGGCGATCGAATCAAGAAGATCAGATCAGCGTGGGGACTGTCGCAAACCGAGATCGGCAAGATATGCGGTGTCGGCAAAAATACCGTTTCTCACTGGGAAAATGGTCGCCAAAAGCCGACGATTGCCCAGATGTACCCCGTATGCCAGGAACTCGACCTTACGCTCGACTGGATTTATCTCGGGCGCGAATCAGGTCTCTCTGTCGCCGTTGCGCGACGGCTCGGCCTTGTCGAGAACCGCAGCGTATAATTCATCAAGCGACTGCCCGGTTTGCAAGGCTATCGAAATCAATTCATCTGTCAAAACTTTCTCGTTTTTCAGCGTGTTATAGCACGACGTACATACCCGAATATTCATGAGGCCCCCGCCTGTCGCCCGTTTGCCACTTTTGATTGAATAGTCATTATTTCTGCACGCCGCAACAGGTTGAAGTGCATAATTTCTGCACTAATCGCATTGACCTTGGTTCAGAATTTATATACCCCTGATTGCAGGAGGTATCACATGATTGAACCATCAGACATCACCCCGCAACCCGGCGCGACGATAGACTGGAACATGCCCGAGCATGTCTATCACGCCGATCCAGCCGAAACGCCGAGCCTATCCGCCAGCATGGCCAAGAAACTGATCCAGCAAACACCGCTGCACGCCTGGACAGCCCACCGCAGACTCAATCCATTCCACGAGTCCGAACATCGGGACGTTTTCGACATAGGCAGCACGGCCCACACCATGCTGCTGGGCAAGGGTGTCGAGATCGACGTGATCAACGCCCCGGATTGGCGCACAAAGGCAGCAAAGGAAGCCAAGCAAGCGTCGCGCGCGGCAGGGCGAACGCCCATCCTCGAGAGCGATCATGAGCGCGTCGCGAACATGGTTGATGCCGCAAGGATGCAGTTGACCTCGATCGGGATCGGCGATGTGTTCGCCCGCGCGATCGGCCACGAGGTGACGTTCATCGCG